>NZ_FMXV01000059.1:0-6401 GCF_900104425.1 Pseudomonas sp. NFACC13-1
ACATAGGCCAGGTGCGCCGAGGTCAGCCCGGCAACCTCTGGATTCGAGACGGACTCGTCCTGCCAGAGCCCGCTACCGAGGTCGATCACCGGCATCGAAGCACCGGCCAACAACCCAACCGTTGCCGATTGGGCCAGCACCACCGCCGGCGCACTGTCTTCCAGCATGTAGGCAATCCGATCCGCCGGATAGGCCGGATCCAGCGGCACATAACCACCGCCCGCCTTGAGGATCGCCAGCAACCCGATCACCATGTCGGCACCACGCTCGACACAGATCGCCACCCGCGAATCCGGCCGCACGCCCTGCCCGCGCAGGTAATGCGCCAGGCGGTTGGCCTGCTCGTTCAATTCAGCATAAGTCAGGCGCTGCTCGCCATGCAGCACCGCCAGCGCATCCGGCGTGCGCTGCACCTGTTCCTCGAACAGCCCATG
The DNA here is from genome assembly GCF_900104425.1 of Pseudomonas sp. NFACC13-1. Classification (NCBI taxonomy): domain Bacteria; kingdom Pseudomonadati; phylum Pseudomonadota; class Gammaproteobacteria; order Pseudomonadales; family Pseudomonadaceae; genus Pseudomonas; species Pseudomonas sp. NFACC13-1. The sequence continues at coordinate 435 of NZ_FMXV01000059.1, forward strand.
AATGGTTTGCTCCAGCGGGTACTCGGCAGCGGTGGCGTTGAACGCCACCAGCAGTTGCTCACGCTCCGCTACCGGTAGAATCGGCAGGCGATACAACGCGGCCTGGGGCGTCTGTTCCAGCGCCTCCACGAGTTTTTCCAGGACCGTATGCATGTAGCCGCAGACCCGCTGCGCGCCAACCTGCGCTGCTGCCAGTACCGTCAAACGCAAACCGCTGCCCAGGTCGTCGACGTTCAATGTCAGCGGATAGTTGGTGCGTTCTGAGCCATCCAGGGCATGGATACCTTGCCAAGCATCCGTCGCCTGGGCCGAAGCCAGACCCACGGCGCTGTGTCGGTAGTTGAGCAAGGCGCTGAACAGCGGCAACGGTGCCGCCACGCCGCTGCAGCGCTGGGCCAGTGCCAGGGAGGCATGTTCGTGGCCCAACAGCGAAGTCAACCTGGCATGGGTGGCCTTGACGCCCGCACGCACGCCCTGGTGCCCTACCTGAATCCGCAACGGCAAGGTGTTGATGAACATCCCCAGGGCACGATCGGTGTCGGCACCGCCCTGCATCCGCCCCATCAGCACAGTACCGAATACCACATCCTGCTTGCCGGATACCTTGCCCAGTACCTGGGCCCAGGCCAGGTGCGCCAGGCTGGCGACGCTTACCCCCAACTGACGGGCCTGGGCCCGCAGACGCAAGTCCAGGGAAGCCTCCACCGATTGCTGGGCTTCTTCGATGCCATGGCCATTGCCCTGCACATCCTGCAGGCCGAACGGCAATGTCGGTTCGTCGATATCGCCGAGCATCTCGCGGAAAAACACCTCATGTTCTTCACGGCTCATGCCCAGGCGTGCCTGGGCCACATAATTGCGATAGGGCACCGCGTCAGCCAGTTGCCCGACGTCGCCCATCAGATGCGCCTGCATCTCGTGCTGCACCACTTCAAGCGCCGTGTGGTCGAGCACCATGTGATGGAACAACAGTGTCGCGACCCATCGATGATTGACGGCGTCCTGTCCATAGGCCAGGCGCATCAGGGGGGCCTGGCTGACATCCAGGCGATGGTGTCGCGGGTCGAAGCGCTGCTGCAACTGTGCCACGGCATCACCGGCGGCCGGATCGAGGTCGACCGCTTCAACGTGCAGCTTCGCCTCGCGCCAGACCACTTGCACCGGCGACTCCAAGCCTTCCCAGACCACACTGGTACGCAGGATGTCGTGACGATCGATCACCACCTGCAACGCCTCGACGAACGCATCGAGCCGTTCGCGGTGATCGAAGGCAAACTGCGACTGCAATACATACAGATCGCCCTGTTCGGCCGAAAGATGATGAAAGAAGATGCCTTCCTGCAGCGGCGCCAGCGGATAGATATCCTGCACGTTGCCCGCGCCGCCCGGGACCGTGTCCACGATGCGGTCGATGGTTTGCTGATCCAGCTGGACCAGGGGCAGCATCGACGGCGTGATCCGCGTGCAGCCCGGCAGGATGCCGTTGTCCGGTACCTGGATTTCGCTGCCGCTGCCCACCGCTGCCGCCAGCGCCATCAAGGTCGGCTGGCCGAACAGCACGCGCACGTCAGCGCTCAGGCCGACTTGACGCATCCGCCCGATCAGGCTGACGGCCAGCAACGAGTGGCCACCGAGCTCGAAGAAGTGATCGTGACGGCCGACGCGCTCGACCTTGAGCAGGTCCTGCCAGATCTGCGCCAGGGTTGTTTCGATTTCGCCTCGGGGGGCTTCGTAGCCGCGGGTGATGACCGAATCCAGGTCTGGGGCCGGCAGGGCCTTGCGGTCGAGCTTGCCATTGGGGGTCAGGGGCAAGGCATCGAGGTGTACGTAGGCTACCGGGACCATGTAGGCCGGCAACTGCGCTTGCAGGTAGCTGCGCAGGGTTTCGATATCCACCACGTTGGATTGAGTGAAGTAAGCCACCAGGCGCTTGTCGCCCGGCACGTCTTCACGGGCCAGCACCACCGCTTCCTTCACGGCATCATGTTGGGCGAGCTTGGCTTCGATCTCGCCCAGTTCGATGCGGAAACCACGGATCTTCACCTGGTCGTCGTTGCGCCCCAGGTATTCGATGTTGCCGTCCGGCAGGTAGCGGCCCAGGTCGCCGGTCCTGTACATCCGAGCGTTTGCGGCTCTGCTGAACGGATCCTTGAGAAAACGTTCAGCGGTGAGGTCATCGCGGTTCAGATAACCCCGAGCTACACCCGCGCCACCGATGTAAATTTCCCCCGGTACCCCCAGCGGCACCGGTTGCTTGTGCTCATCCAGCAGATAGAACTGGGTATTGGCAACCGGCTTGCCGATGTGGGCGGCAAACCCGTCTTCACGGGCCATGGACACCCAACTGGAATAGGTCGTGGTTTCCGAAGGGCCATAGAGGTTGCACAGGCGCTTGACCGAAGTCTGCTCGAACAGCGCCTCCACCAGGCTGCGCTTGAGGGCCTCGCCGGCCACGTTCACCGTATCCACGCCCTCGCCCAATCCACCGGACTCCAGCAACGCCTTGAGCGCCGACGGCACGGTGTTGATCAGGGTGATGTCGTGCTCGCCCTGCTGAAGTTCCAGCACATTCGTGACCACTTCGATACTGCCGCCCGACGTCAACGGTGCAAAGCATTCATACACCGCCAGGTCGAAGTTCAGCGACGTCGAGAACAGGGTTTTCGACAGGGTTTCAGCGTCAAAGGCGCGATGAGCCCAGGTGAGGAAGTTCACCGTGTTGCGATGCTCGATCATCACGCCTTTCGGCAAACCGGTCGAACCCGAGGTGTAGATTACATAGGCCAGGTGCGCCGAGGTCAGCCCGGCAACCTCTGGATTCGAGACGGACTCGTCCTGCCACAGCTCGCTACCGAGGTCGATCACCGGCATCGTTGCATCAGACAGCAACCCAAGGGTCGCCGTCTGGGCCAGCACCACCGCCGGAGCGCTATCCGCCAGCATGTAGGCAATCCGATCCGCCGGATAGGCCGGATCCAGCGGCACATAACCGCCACCCGCCTTCAAGATCGCCAGCAGGCCCACGACCATGTCGCTGCCGCGCTCGAGACAGATCGCCACCCGCGAATCCGGCCGCACACCCTGTTTGCGCAGATAATGCGCCAGCCGGTTGGCCTGCTCGTTCAGCTCGCGATAGCTCAGGCGCTGACCGCCATGCAGCACCGCCAATGCATCCGGCGTGCGCTGCACCTGTTCCTCGAACAGCCCATGAATGGTTTGCTCCAGCGGGTACTCGGCGTCGGTGGCATTGAACGTCACCAGCAGTTGCTCGCGCTCCGCCGGAGGCAGAATCGGTAAATCGGCCAGCGACGACGCAGGTGCACACTCCAGCGCCTGCGCCAAAGTCGCCAGCGCCGTTTCCATATAGGCACAGATCCGCGACGCGTCGATCCCGCTCACAGCCTGGACGGTCAGGCTGAAGCCCTCGCCCAGATCGTCCACCGAGAGCATCAGCGGATAGTTGGTCCGCTCCTCGCCACCGAGCACTTGGATACCGTTCCAGGCAGACACCGCTTCGGTCGAAGTCGCGGTGCCGGTGTGACGGTAGTTGAGCAAGGCGCTGAACAACGGCGCGGGTGCAGCCACGCCGCTGCAACGCTGGGCCAAGGCCAGGGAGGCGTGCTCGTGACCGAGCAATGCGGTCAACCGTGCATGGGTCGTCTTGACCCCGGCGCGTACGCCCTGCCCGCCAATGTTCACCCGCAACGGCAGAGTATTGATGAACATGCCCAAGGCGCGGTCGCCCCCTTCGCCGCCCTGCATCCGCCCCATCAGCACGGTGCCAAACACCACATCGTCCCGGCCCGACACCCGGCCCAGCACCTGCGCCCAGGCCAGGTGAACCAGACTCGCTGCACTCACGCCGAGCAGACGCGCCTGGGTCCTCAAGTCCAGACTCAAGCGGCTGGCGAGTGCCAGTGTAGCTTCCTCAATGCCCGGCCCTGCGCCCTGCACCTCTTGCAGGCCGAATGGCAGGGTCGGCTCATCGACATCGCCCAACATCTCGCGGAAGAACCCTTCATGGGCCTCAGCACTGATGCCCAGGCGCACCTGTGCCACGTAGTTGCGAAAAGGTACCGGTTCAGGCAATTCATCGGTCCGGCCGAGCAGGAATGCCTGCATTTCATGCTGCACCAGCTCCAGGGCTGCATGGTCCAGCGCCATGTGATGAAACAACAGAATCGCCACCCAGCGGTTGTTAGCCCGGTCTTGCGCACAGACCAGGCGCATCAACGGCGCCCGACCCACGTCCAGACGGTGGTGTCGGGTATCGAAACGCTGATGCAGCTGCCAATCGATATCGCCCTCGGCCGGATCGAGCACCAGTTCTTCCAGCGCCAGAGTGGCCTCGCGCCAGACCACTTGCATCGGTTCCTCCAACCCTTCCCACACCACCGAGGTGCGCAAGATGTCGTGGCGATCGATCACGCCTTGCAAGGCCTGGAGAAAATCGTCCAGGCGAGCTCTCTGGTCTGCTCCGAACAAGGTCTGCAACACATAGGGATCACCCTGTTCCGCGGCAAGGTGATGGTAGAAAATGCCTTCCTGCAACGGCGCCAGCGGATAGATGTCCTGGACATTGCCGGCGCCACCGGGTACGCCGTCGACGATCCGGTCGATCTGCTCCTGGGTCAGGCTCGCCAGCGGCAACATGTCCGGTGTGATGCGGAACGCCGGGCTCAACCAGTCGCCACCGTTTCTCTCCACCAGGGCGAGCAGTTCACGCTTATGGACGGCCAGACTGTCCCATACCGTGTTCTCCAGCCCTTCGTCATCGCCCTCGATCACAAGGTTTTCGCCATCCTGTTGGAGACGAATCGGGTGCTTGGAAAGCACTGCCATCAGTTCGCTGAATTGCATCGAAGGACCTGCTTTTCTGGTTCGGAGTGGTTGACGATCAATGTGGCTTTCAGATACGGCGTGTCGCCTGGACGCGAGGATTGGCGGCGGACGGGCCGATCACCGCGTGCGGGCCGATGCATGAATATCGTCATGTTCAACCGAAGGAGGTCCGTCTCCTTACAGGCCAAAAAAAATTAGAGCATTCAGTAGGTCATGTCTGTCATGGGAAGCAGGGACAAGTCCCGGCGGGGAGCAAGCGGACGTAAATCCTGGGGGAGCCGGGCTTGCCCGCGAAGGCGGTGGCACATTCGACATCTGCGTGACAGACACGCCGCTTTCGCGAGCAAGCCCGTTCCCACAGAGGGATTGGGGGCCAGCAGGATTTGCGCGGCGCCGCGGAAAACTGTGGGAGCGAGCCTGCTCGCGATGGCGTCATGCCGGCAGACAAGCTCTCTCCCATCGGACTCAGATGCGTCGCTGACGCGTGAGCGCCGGTATCTTCGTCTCGGGCACTTCGATGCGTTGTACCTGCCCCACCGCCGCGGCCACAGACGCCAGCGTCGGTTGACCGAACAACACACGGACATCGGCTTCCATGCCTTCCTTGCGCATGCGTTCGATCAGCGCCACGGCCAACAACGAGTGCCCGCCCAGTTCAAAGAAATGGTCGTGGCGGCCGATGCGCTCGACCTTCAGCAGCTCGGCCCACAACGAAGCAAGCTTCGTTTCCACGTCACCCACGGGGGCTTCGTAAAGATGAGTGGCGAACGCCTCGCTGTCGGGAAGTGGCAAGGCGTTGCGATCGAGCTTGCCGTTGGGGGTCAACGGCAAGGTGTCGAGGCGCACATAGGCCGCCGGCACCATATACTCCGGCAACTGCGCTTGCAGATGCCCACGCAGATGGCCTACGCCCACTGCCTGGCCTGGCGAATGCTGGGTGAAATACGCGACCAGACGCTTGTCACCCGGTACGTCTTCACGGGCCAGCACCACCGCCTCTTTCACGGCGTCGTGTTGGGCGAGCTTGGCTTCGATCTCGCCCAGTTCGATGCGGAAACCACGGATCTTCACCTGGTCGTCGTTGCGACCCAGGTATTCGATGTTGCCGTCCGGCAGGTAGCGGCC
>NZ_FMXV01000028.1:0-90708 GCF_900104425.1 Pseudomonas sp. NFACC13-1
GTCTGCGCGACACTCAGAAAACTACCTGCACCGGCGTTGAAATGTTCCGCAAGCTGCTCGACGAAGGTCGTGCTGGCGAGAACTGCGGCGTACTGCTGCGCGGCACCAAGCGTGACGACGTTGAGCGTGGCCAGGTTCTGGTCAAGCCAGGCACCGTCAAGCCGCACACCAAGTTCACCGCGGAAGTTTACGTTCTGAGCAAGGAAGAAGGCGGCCGTCACACTCCGTTCTTCAAAGGCTACCGTCCACAGTTCTACTTCCGTACAACTGACGTGACTGGTAACTGCGAGCTGCCAGAAGGCGTTGAAATGGTAATGCCAGGTGACAACATTCAGATGACTGTTACCCTGATCAAGACCATCGCGATGGAAGACGGCCTGCGTTTCGCTATCCGTGAAGGCGGTCGTACCGTCGGCGCTGGCGTCGTAGCCAAAGTCATCGAGTAAGTCTCTTTTAGAGTCGACTTGATGAGTTGAAAAGCCCCCGCTTAGCGGGGGCTTTTTTATTGGGTTGACACCTACCAGGGGCGTCTATAGAATTGCGCCTCCTTTTAACGGGCGTATTGCGCCCGGTGGGAATAGCAGCCGGAGTCTGAAATCCAATGCAAAATCAGCAAATCCGTATCAGGTTGAAGGCTTTTGACCATCGCCTGATCGACCAATCCACCCAGGAAATCGTGGAAACCGCGAAACGTACTGGTGCTCAAGTGCGTGGTCCAATTCCACTGCCTACCCGTAAAGAGCGGTTCACCGTTCTGGTCTCCCCGCACGTCAACAAAGACGCGCGTGACCAGTACGAGATCCGTACTCATAAGCGCGTTCTGGACATCGTCCAGCCAACGGATAAAACCGTTGATGCTCTTATGAAGCTCGATCTTGCGGCCGGTGTGGAAGTGCAGATCAGCCTCGGCTAAGACTCGGTCTTAGTCGTGTAACGCTCTGAAATGGGCGGCCATAGCGGGTGAAAGCCCCGTACACTCATGAGGTTTACAACATGACTATTGGTGTAGTCGGTCGTAAATGCGGTATGACCCGTATTTTCACCGAAGAAGGTGTCTCCATTCCGGTCACGGTCATTGAGATCGAGCCGAATCGCGTCACCCAGTTCAAAACTGAAGAGACCGATGGCTATCGTGCAGTGCAAGTCACTGTCGGCGAGCGTCGTGCTTCGCGTGTAACAGCAGCTCAGGCTGGCCACTTCGCCAAGGCGAACGTTGCCGCTGGTCGTACCGTAATGGAATTCCGCCTTGAAGAAGGCGAGTACCAGGCCGGCGATCTGATCAACGCTGAAATCTTCGCCGCTGGCCAACTGGTTGATGTAACCGGTCAGTCCAAGGGTAAAGGCTTCCAGGGTACGATCAAGCGTTGGAACTTCCGCGGGCAAGATAACACCCACGGTAACTCCGTATCCCACCGCGTTCCAGGCTCTATCGGCCAGTGCCAGACTCCTGGTCGTGTATTCAAGGGCAAAAAAATGTCCGGTCATATGGGCGCTGAGCGCGTGACCGTGCAGTCCCTCGAAGTAGTGCGCGTGGACGCTGAACGCAATCTGTTGTTGGTCAAGGGCGCTGTTCCTGGCGCTACTGGCGGCAACTTGGTTGTACGTCCAGCAGCCAAGGCTCGCGGTTAAGGGGAAGCTGACATGCAATTAAATGTAAATGACGCTCAAGCGATCGAAGTTTCCGAACTGACATTTGGCGGCGAATTCAACGAGACGCTGGTTCACCAAGCAGTCGTGGCCTACATGGCCGGCGGCCGTCAAGGTAGCAAGCAGCAAAAGACCCGTTCCGACGTTTCCGGTGGCGGCAAGCGCCCATGGCGTCAGAAAGGTACTGGCCGTGCTCGTGCCGGTACTATCCGTAGCCCAATCTGGCGTGGCGGCGGTACCACTTTCGCAGCTCGTCCTCAGGATCACTCCCAGAAGCTGAACAAGAAGATGTATCGCGCAGCAATGCGTTCCATCCTTGCTGAGCTGGTGCGTACTGATCGTCTGGTCGTGGTTCAGGACTTCGCTGTTGAAGCACCGAAAACCAAAGATCTGCTGAACAAGCTGAACGGCATGGGCCTGACTGACGTCCTGATCGTGTCTGACGCTGTTGATCAGAACCTGTACCTGGCTGCTCGCAACCTGCCACACGTCGACGTTCGTGACGTGCAGGGTTCCGATCCGGTCAGTCTGATCGCATACGACAAGGTGTTGATCACCGTGTCGGCCGTGAAGAAATTCGAGGAGCTGCTGGGATGAACCAGGAACGCGTATTTAAAGTTCTGCTTGGCCCGCACGTTTCCGAGAAGGCTACGGTTCTGGCAGACAAGAAAGGCCAGTTCGTTTTCAAGGTTGCTACCGACGCAACCAAGCTGGAAATCAAGAAGGCCGTCGAAAGCCTGTTCAGCGTGAAAGTAGAGCGCGTGACTACCCTGAACGTTCTGGGTAAAAGCAAGCGCACTGCTCGCGGTCTGGGCAAGCGTAATGACTGGAAGAAGGCAGTTATCTCCCTTCAGCCAGGCCAAGATCTCGATTTCAGCAGCAGTGCTGAGTAAGGAAGGGGTGCATCATGGCAATCGTTAAATGCAAACCGACTTCCCCTGGCCGCCGTTTTGTGGTCAAGGTGGTCAACCAGGAGCTGCATAAAGGCGCTCCTCACGCACCGCTGCTCGAGAAAAAATCGAAGTCTGGTGGTCGTAACAACAATGGCCGTATTACCACTCGTCACATCGGTGGTGGTCATAAGCAGCATTATCGTCTGGTCGACTTCCGTCGCAACGACAAGGATGGCATCGCTGCCACCGTCGAGCGTATCGAATACGATCCAAACCGTACTGCTCACATCGCTCTGCTGCTGTACGCAGATGGCGAGCGTCGCTACATCATCGCCCCTAAAGGCGTGAGTGCTGGCGACCAGCTGATCGCAGGTGCCCTGGCACCGATCAAGCCGGGCAACGCTCTGCAACTGCGTAACATTCCAGTTGGTAGCACCGTACACGGCATCGAATTGAAGCCAGGTAAAGGCGCACAGATCGCTCGTTCCGCTGGTGCTTCGGCTCAGCTGATCGCTCGTGAAGGTGTCTACGTGACCCTGCGTCTGCGTTCTGGTGAGATGCGTAAAGTACTGGCTGAATGCCGTGCGACCCTGGGCGAAGTCTCGAACTCCGAGCACAGCCTGCGTTCGTTGGGTAAAGCTGGTGCCAAGCGCTGGCGTGGCGTTCGCCCAACCGTTCGTGGTGTTGCCATGAACCCGGTTGACCACCCACATGGTGGTGGTGAAGGTCGTACCTCTGGTGGTCGTCATCCGGTATCGCCATGGGGCTTCCCGACTAAGGGCGCGAAGACTCGTGGTAATAAGCGTACCGACAAAATGATCGTCCGTCGTCGCAAGTAAATAGAGGGATACGACAGTGCCACGTTCTCTGAAAAAAGGTCCTTTTATTGATCTTCACCTACTGAAGAAGATCGAAGTGGCGGCGGAAAAGAACGATCGCAAACCAGTTAAGACCTGGTCGCGTCGTTCGATGATCCTGCCACAAATGGTCGGTCTGACCATCGCAGTACACAACGGTCGCCAGCACGTCCCAGTTCTCGTGAACGAAGACATGGTCGGCCACAAACTGGGCGAGTTCGCCGGTACCCGCACATACCGTGGGCACGTGGCTGACAAGAAAGCCAAGCGTTAAGGGGTAAGGAAATGGAAGTAGCCGCTAAGTTGTCGGGCGCTCGAATCTCCGCCCAGAAAGCCCGCTTGGTCGCCGACCAGATCCGCGGGAAGAAGGTGGGCGAAGCGCTCAACCTGTTGGCTTTCAGCAGTAAGAAAGCCGCCGAGATCATGAAGAAAGTGCTGGAGTCGGCCGTAGCCAACGCCGAGCATAACGAAGGCGCAGACGTTGATGACCTGAAGGTCAGCACCGTTTTCGTCAACGAAGGGCGTTCGCTGAAGCGCATCATGCCACGTGCCAAAGGCCGTGCTGATCGCATCGTCAAGCGGTCTTGCCATATCACTGTCAAGGTTGCTGACAAGTAACGGAGTCGAAGAGATGGGTCAGAAAGTACATCCCATTGGCATTCGCCTGGGAATCGTCAAGGAGCACACCTCCGTCTGGTACGCAGACGGTCGGACTTATGCGGACTACTTGTTCGCTGATCTGAAGGTGCGTGAGTATCTCCAAGACAAACTAAAAAGCGCGTCCGTAAGCCGTATCGATATCCATCGTCCGGCGCAGACTGCACGTATCACCATCCACACCGCTCGTCCAGGTATCGTTATCGGGAAGAAAGGTGAAGATGTTGAGAAACTGCGTCAGGACCTGACCAAGCAAATGGGTGTGCCTGTGCACATCAATATCGAAGAGATCCGCAAGCCGGAGCTCGACGGTATGCTGGTTGCGCAGAGCGTAGCTCAGCAGCTGGAGCGTCGCGTAATGTTCCGTCGCGCTATGAAGCGCGCTGTACAGAACGCCATGCGCATTGGTGCCAAAGGCATCAAAATCCAAGTGAGCGGTCGTCTCGGCGGTGCTGAAATCGCACGTACTGAATGGTATCGCGAAGGTCGTGTGCCACTGCACACCCTGCGTGCCGACATCGACTATGCCAACTACGAAGCTCACACCACCTACGGTGTGATCGGTGTAAAGGTTTGGATCTTCAAAGGCGAAGTAATTGGTGGTCGCCAAGAAGAACTGAAGCCACAAGCACCAGCGCCTCGTAAAAAAGCTGCTAAGTAAGGGGTACGCCAAATGTTGCAACCAAAGCGTACGAAGTTCCGCAAGCAAATGACCGGTCACAACCGTGGCCTGGCATTGCGCGGTAGCAAAGTCAGCTTCGGCGAGTTCGCGCTGAAGTCTGTTGCTCGTGGTCGTCTCACCGCTCGTCAGATCGAGTCAGCGCGTCGTGCTCTGACCCGTCACGTAAAACGTGGTGGCAAGATCTGGATCCGTGTATTCCCGGACAAGCCTATTTCCAAGAAGCCACTCGAAGTTCGGATGGGTAAAGGTAAGGGTAACGTCGAATACTGGGTTGCCCAGATTCAGCCAGGCAAAGTCCTGTATGAAATCGAGGGTGTAACTGAAGAGCTGGCGCGTGAGGCTTTTGCCCTGGCTGCTGCAAAGCTGCCGCTCGCCACCGCCTTTGTTAAACGGACGGTGATGTGATGAAAGCGAATGAACTTCGTGAAAAATCAGCACAGCAGCTGAACGAGCAACTGCTCGGCCTGCTGCGCGACCAGTTCAATCTGCGTATGCAGAAAGCAACTGGCCAGTTGGGGCAGTCTCATCTGCTCTCGCAAGTTAAGCGTGATATCGCTCGCGTGAAAACTGTGCTCAACCAGCAGGCAGGTAAGTAATCATGGCTGAAGCCGAAAAAACTGTCCGTACGCTGACTGGCCGTGTTGTCAGCGACAAGATGGACAAAACCATCACCGTTCTGATCGAGCGTCGCGTTAAGCACCCGATCTACGGTAAATACGTTAAGCGTTCGACTAAGCTGCACGCGCACGACGAAACCAATCAGTGCCACATCGGCGACAAAGTCACTATTCGTGAAACTCGTCCGATGGCCAAGACCAAGTCTTGGGCGCTGGTTGATGTTCTCGAACGCGCTGTGGAAGTCTAAGGGCTAGGGGTCGGAGAAATTATATGATTCAGACTCAATCCATGCTCGATGTGGCCGATAACAGCGGCGCTCGCCGTGTTATGTGCATCAAGGTGCTGGGTGGCTCCCATCGTCGTTACGCTGGTATCGGTGACATCATCAAAGTTACCGTCAAGGAAGCAATTCCTCGCGGTAAGGTGAAAAAAGGCCAAGTGATGACTGCTGTCGTAGTCCGCACTCGCCATGGCGTTCGTCGTGCTGACGGCTCCATCATCCGCTTTGATGGCAACGCTGCTGTTCTGTTGAACAACAAGCAAGAGCCGATCGGCACCCGTATCTTTGGGCCAGTGACCCGTGAACTTCGTACTGAGAAGTTCATGAAGATCGTCTCGCTCGCCCCAGAAGTGCTGTAAGGAGATCCGACATGCAAAAGATTCGTCGTGACGACGAGATCATCGTGATCGCCGGCAAAGACAAAGGTAAGCGCGGTAAGGTGCTGAAGGTTCTTGCTGACAACCGTCTGGTTGTTGGTGGTCTGAACCTGGTCAAGCGTCATACCAAGCCTAACCCGATGTCGGGCGTACAGGGCGGTATCGTCGAGAAAGAAGCGCCACTGCACGCTTCCAACGTCGCCATTTTCAACGGCGAAACCAACAAGGCTGACCGCGTTGGTTTCAAAGTAGAAGACGGTAAGAAAATTCGTGTCTTCAAGTCGACCCAAAAAGCGGTTGATGCTTGAACACTGCTAGGTAGAAGACCATGGCACGACTAAAAGAGATTTACCGGAAGGAAATCGCACCGAAACTTAAGGAAGAACTTAAGCTTTCGAACGTGATGGAAGTTCCGCGCGTTACCAAAATCACCCTGAACATGGGTCTGGGCGAAGCGATCGGCGACAAAAAAGTCATCGAGCACGCTGTTGCTGACCTGGAAAAGATCACCGGTCAGAAAGTCGTCGTGACTTACGCTCGGAAATCCATCGCTGGCTTTAAAGTCCGTGAAGGTTGGCCGATCGGCGTCAAAGTGACCCTGCGCCGTGAGCGTATGTACGAGTTCCTGGATCGTCTGCTGTCGATCTCCCTGCCTCGGGTTCGCGACTTCCGCGGCCTGAATGCCAAGTCCTTCGATGGTCGTGGCAACTACAGCATGGGCGTTAAAGAGCAGATCATTTTCCCGGAAATCGATTACGACAAGATCGACGCTCTCCGCGGTCTGGACATTACCCTGACCACCACTGCTCGGACGGATGACGAAGGTCGCGCACTGCTGCGCGCTTTCAAATTCCCGTTCCGCAACTGATTGGAGTAGGAAAATGGCCAAGAAGAGCATGAAGAACCGTGAGCTGAAGCGTCAGCTCACCGTTGCCAAGTACGCCACCAAGCGTGCAGCGCTGAAAGCTATCATCGTTGATCTGAACGCAAGTCCAGAAGCGCGTTGGGAAGCTACCGTAGCCCTGCAGAAGCAGCCACGTGACGCAAGCGCCTCGCGCATGCGTAACCGCTGCCGCCTGACTGGTCGTCCGCACGGCGTGTACCGCAAGTTCGGCCTCGGTCGTAACATGCTGCGTCAAGCTGCAATGCGTGGTGACGTTCCAGGTCTGGTTAAAGCCAGCTGGTAAGCACTGTCAAAGTCTCGGCGTTCGGGGTCGCAAGATCCTGACCGTCGGTGACCTTGAACTTGAATCAAGCCCCTATTGGGGCTTGATTCATTTGTGGGGTGTGTCTAGAATACCCGGCTCGCCTGAGCCCGTGTTTTTATTGCGCGGATGCGCTCGGCGACACGTACTAGCCGAAAGGCTAATTTTTTGTGTATTAGGAGCGTCTAGCCCATGAGTATGCAGGACCCGTTAGCGGACATGCTAACTCGTATCCGTAATGCCCAGATGGCTGAAAAGTCCGTCGTAAGCATGCCATCTTCTACGTTGAAGGTAGCTGTTGCCAAAGTCCTGAAGGACGAAGGTTACATTGCGGGTTATCAGATCAGCAGCGAAATCAAGCCTCTGCTGTCCATCGAGCTGAAGTACTTCGAAGGCCGTCCGGTCATCGAGGAAGTGAAGCGCGTTAGCCGTCCTGGCCTGCGTCAGTACAAGTCCGTCGAGGATCTGCCAAAAGTTCGTGGCGGCCTGGGCGTGTCTATCGTCTCCACCAACAAAGGTGTGATGACAGATCGTGCTGCGCGCGCTGCCGGTGTCGGCGGCGAAGTTCTTTGCACTGTGTTCTAAGGGGGGATAAGCATGTCACGCGTCGCTAAGAACCCCGTTAAGCTGCCAGCCGGTGTCGAAGTCAAATTCGCAGGCCAACAGCTTTCGGTGAAGGGTGCCAAGGGCACTCTGCAACTGAACATCCATTCGTCCGTTGAGATCGTTGAAGAAGCTGGTGAGCTGCGTTTCGCTGCTCGCAATGGCGATCAACAGACTCGCGCAATGGCTGGTACCACTCGTGCGTTGGTAAACAACATGGTCCAAGGCGTAAGCCAAGGCTTCGAGCGCAAGCTCCAGCTGGTCGGTGTTGGTTACAAGGCGCAAGCAAAAGGCACAGTGCTGAACCTGGCTCTTGGCTTCTCGCACCCAGTGGATTATGAACTGCCGGAAGGCATCACCGCTGAGACTCCTAGCCAGACCGATATCCTGATCAAGGGCATCGACAAGCAGCTGGTAGGTCAAGTGGCCGCCGAGATCCGCGACTTCCGTCCACCAGAGCCGTACAAAGGCAAAGGTGTGCGCTACGCGGACGAAGTCGTCCGTCGTAAAGAAGCCAAGAAGAAGTAGGGCATAGCAAATGACCGACAAAAAAGTTACTCGACTGCGTCGCGCTCGCAAAGCACGCCTGAAAATGCACGAACTCGAAGTCGTGCGTCTCTGCGTGTTCCGCTCGTCGCAGCACATCTACGCCCAGGTCATTTCGGCCGACGGCAACAAAGTCCTGGCAAGTGCCTCGACTTTGGATAAAGAACTGCGTGATGGCGCCACTGGCAACATCGACGCGGCCACTAAGGTTGGCCAGCTGGTCGCTACGCGTGCTAAAGCCGCTGGCGTCTCGCAGGTGGCTTTCGACCGCTCTGGCTTCAAGTACCACGGCCGCGTCAAGGCGCTGGCTGATGCTGCTCGTGAAGCTGGGCTGGAGTTCTAAGTTATGTCAAATAACGACCAAAAGCGCGACGAAGGCTACATCGAGAAGCTGGTTCAAGTTAACCGCGTAGCCAAAACCGTTAAAGGCGGCCGTATCTTCACTTTCACTGCGTTGACCGTAGTGGGTGATGGTAAGGGCCGTGTTGGCTTCGGCCGTGGCAAGTCGCGTGAAGTGCCTGCTGCGATCCAGAAGGCCATGGAAGCTGCTCGCCGCAACATGATCCAGGTTGATCTGAACGGCACCACTCTGCAGTACGCAATGAAGTCCGCCCATGGCGCTTCGAAGGTGTACATGCAGCCTGCTTCTGAAGGTACCGGTATCATCGCTGGCGGCGCTATGCGTGCTGTCCTCGAAGTTGCTGGCGTTCAGAACGTTCTGGCCAAGTGCTACGGCTCGACTAACCCGGTAAACGTGGTTCACGCCACTTTCAAGGGTTTGAAAGCAATGCAGTCTCCTGAATCCATTGCCGCCAAGCGTGGCAAAAGCGTCAAGGAGATCTTCTGATCATGGCTACCGTAAAAGTAACGCTGATCAAAAGCATGACCGGCCGCATCCCTAACCACAAACTGTGCGTTAAGGGTCTGGGTCTGCGTCGCATCGGTCACACTGTAGAAGTCCAGGATACTCCCGAGAATCGCGGGATGATCAACAAGGCTTACTACATGCTGCGTGTCGAGGGTTAATCGATGAAACTCAATGATCTGAGTCCAGCGCCGGGTTCCCGTCGCGAAAAGCATCGTCCGGGCCGTGGTATCGGTAGTGGTTTGGGCAAGACCGGTGGCCGTGGCCACAAAGGTCAGACCTCCCGCTCCGGTGGCACCATTGCTCCAGGCTTTGAAGGCGGTCAACAGCCGCTGCATCGTCGCCTGCCGAAGTTCGGTTTCGTTTCCCTGAAAGCCATGGACCGCGCAGAAGTGCGTCTGTCCGAGCTGGCCAAAGTGGACGGCGACATCGTCACCGTGCAGTCCCTGAAGGATGCCAACGTGATCAACCAGAACGTACAGCGTGTGAAAATCATGCTGTCGGGCGAAGTTGCTCGTGCTGTCACCATCGGAAAGGGAATCGGCGCCACCAAAGGTGCGCGTGCGGCTATCGAAGCAGCTGGCGGCAAGTTCGAGGAATAAATGGCTAAGCAAGGTGCTCTCTCTGCGCTCGGCAAAGGCGGTATGTCTGAACTCTGGGCTCGTCTGCGTTTTCTGTTCCTGGCGATTATCGTCTACCGAATAGGCGCACACATCCCGGTTCCAGGTATCAACCCGGACCGACTCGCGGACCTGTTTCGACAGAATGAGGGGACCATTCTTAGCTTGTTCAACATGTTTTCCGGCGGCGCGCTGGAGCGGATGAGCATCTTTGCACTGGGGATCATGCCGTACATTTCGGCATCGATCATCATGCAGCTGATGAGCGCCGTCAGCCCGCAGCTGGAGCAGTTGAAGAAGGAAGGTGAAGCTGGCCGTCGCAAGATCAGCCAGTACACCCGCTACGGCACTGTCGTCCTCGCTCTCGTTCAGGCCATTGGCATGTCCATTGGCCTGGCGGGGCAGGGCGTTTCGTTCACTGCTGACTTCAGCTTTCATTTCGTTGCGGTAACCACGTTTGTGGCGGGCGCGATGTTCATGATGTGGCTGGGTGAGCAGATTACTGAGCGTGGTGTTGGCAACGGTATCTCGATGTTGATCTTCGCAGGTATCGTCGCCGGTCTTCCGAGAGCGATCGGGCAGTCTTTCGAGTCTGCGCGTCAGGGTGATATCAACATTTTCGCCCTGGTTGCCATCGGTCTGCTGGCAGTAGCGATTATCGGTTTCGTGGTGTTCATCGAGCGTGGTCAGCGGCGAATCGCTGTTCACTACGCCAAGCGTCAGCAGGGCCGCAAGGTGTTTGCTGCGCAGACCAGCCACTTGCCGTTGAAGGTGAACATGGCCGGCGTCATTCCGGCTATTTTCGCGAGCAGCATCCTGCTGTTCCCGGCTTCGTTGGGTGCCTGGTTCGGCCAGTCTGAAGGTATGGGCTGGTTGCAGGACATCTCGCAGTCGATCGCTCCTGGTCAGCCGTTGAATATTCTGCTGTTTAGTGCAGGGATTATTTTCTTCTGCTTCTTCTATACGGCGTTGATGTTCAATCCGAAAGACGTAGCGGAAAACCTGAAGAAGTCCGGTGCCTTTATTCCGGGTATCCGTCCAGGTGAGCAGTCTGCGCGCTACATTGATGGCGTTCTGACTCGCTTGACCATGTTCGGTGCTCTTTACATGACGGCCGTCTGTCTGTTGCCCCAGTTCCTGGTGGTTGCGGCAAACGTACCGTTCTACCTTGGCGGGACCTCGTTGCTGATCGTGGTCGTGGTTGTGATGGACTTCATGTCCCAAGTACAATCGCACCTCGTTTCGCACCAGTACGAATCCCTGATGAAGAAAGCCAACCTGAAGGGCTACGGCAGCGGCATGTTGCGCTGAGTAGCGTCCATAAGGTTCGAGGAGTTGGTGATGAAAGTTCGTGCATCGGTGAAAAAGCTGTGCCGCAACTGCAAGATTATTCGCCGCGAAGGTGTTGTTCGGGTAATTTGCAGCGCGGAACCGCGTCACAAACAGCGCCAAGGCTGAGTGTGATTGTGCTTTAAGCCCGGCAGCTAGTGCGCTGCCGGGTTGATTATTTGTTATTACAGCGATATTATCTCGCGCCCTATTTCTTGGCTTCCGGGGCGTAGGTAGCTGTCAATTGGAGTCCCACTGAATGGCCCGTATTGCAGGCGTCAACATTCCAGATAACAAGCATACTGTTATCTCGCTGACCTACATCTATGGTGTTGGTCGCACTACTGCACAGAAAATTTGTGCAGTGACTGGGGTCAACCCAGCGGCAAAGATCAAAGATCTGAGCGACGAGCAGATTGAACAGCTGCGTGGCGAAGTGGCGAAGTTCACCACTGAAGGTGACCTGCGTCGCGAAATCAACATGAAAATCAAGCGCTTGATGGACCTCGGTTGCTATCGCGGTCTGCGTCATCGTCGTGGTCTGCCAGTACGCGGTCAGCGTACCAAGACCAACGCGCGTACCCGTAAAGGTCCGCGTAAGCCGATCCGCAAGTAATCGCCCCAGCGAATCGACAGGAATTTAATCATGGCAAAACCTGCTGCTCGTCCTCGTAAAAAAGTTAAAAAGACAGTGGTTGATGGCATCGCCCACATCCATGCTTCTTTTAACAACACCATCGTGACCATTACCGACCGTCAAGGTAACGCTCTTTCCTGGGCTACCTCCGGTGGTTCGGGTTTCCGCGGTTCCCGCAAGTCCACGCCGTTCGCTGCTCAAGTAGCTGCTGAGCGTGCTGGTCAAGCTGCGCTGGAATACGGCCTGAAAAACCTCGACGTCAACGTCAAGGGTCCAGGTCCAGGTCGTGAATCCGCAGTCCGCGCTTTGAACGGCTGTGGCTACAAGATCGCCAGCATCACCGACGTGACGCCAATCCCGCACAACGGGTGCCGTCCGCCGAAGAAGCGCCGCGTGTAATCCAGGAGATTGTAAAGAATGGCTCGTTACATTGGTCCAAAATGCAAACTCGCTCGTCGCGAAGGCACCGATCTTTTTCTGAAGAGCGGCGTGCGCGCGATCGAATCGAAGTGCAACATTGAAGCAGCACCTGGTATCCACGGCCAACGCCGCGGTCGCCAGTCCGATTACGGCACCCAACTGCGTGAAAAGCAGAAGGTCCGTCGTATCTACGGCGTTCTCGAGCGTCAATTCAGCGGCTACTACAAAGAAGCAGCTGGCAAGAAAGGCGCAACCGGCGAAAACCTGTTGCAACTGCTCGAATGCCGTCTGGACAACGTTGTATACCGTATGGGTTTCGGTTCTACTCGTGCCGAATCCCGTCAGCTGGTATCGCACAAGTCGATCAGCGTTAACGGTCAGACCGTAAACGTTCCGTCCTACCAGGTTCGTGCTGGTGACGTGGTTGCTGTTCGCGAGAAAGCAAAGAACCAACTTCGCATTGTCCAAGCTCTCGATCTGTGTGCCCAACGTGGCCGCGTAGAATGGGTAGAAGTAGACACTGAGAAGAAGTCGGGCGTTTTCAAGAACGTTCCTGCTCGCAGTGATCTGTCCGCCGACATCAACGAAAGCCTGATTGTCGAGCTCTACTCCAAGTAAGGGCTAGAAAATAGGTGCATCCATGCAGATTTCGGTAAATGAGTTCCTGACACCCCGCCATATTGATGTGCAGGTTGTCAGTCCAACCCGCGCCAAGATCACACTCGAGCCTCTCGAGCGTGGTTTCGGCCACACCCTGGGCAACGCGCTGCGCCGCATCCTGTTGTCCTCAATGCCCGGCTGTGCAGTAGTCGAGGCCGAGATTGACGGTGTGCTCCACGAGTACAGCGCCATCGAAGGTGTACAGGAAGACGTAATTGAAATCCTGTTGAACCTGAAAGGTCTGGCTATCAAGCTGCACGGTCGTGACGAAGTTACGCTGACCTTGTCGAAGAAGGGTTCGGGGGTGGTTACCGCTGCCGATATTCAGCTGGATCATGATGTCGAGATCGTTAACCCCGATCACGTAATCGCTAACCTGGCGTCTAACGGCGCCCTGAACATGAAGCTCACCGTAGCTCGTGGTCGTGGTTATGAACCGGCAGACTCGCGTCAGAGCGATGAAGACGAAAGCCGCAGCATCGGTCGCTTGCAGCTTGACTCTTCGTTCAGCCCAGTTCGCCGTATCGCATACGTGGTGGAAAACGCCCGTGTCGAACAGCGTACCAACCTGGACAAGCTGGTTATTGATCTGGAAACCAACGGTACCCTGGATCCTGAAGAGGCTATCCGCCGTGCTGCAACCATCCTGCAACAGCAGTTGGCTGCGTTCGTCGACCTCAAGGGTGACAGTGAGCCAGTGGTTGTCGAGCAGGAAGACGAGATCGATCCGATCCTGCTTCGCCCGGTTGACGATCTGGAACTGACTGTACGTTCGGCTAACTGCCTTAAGGCGGAAAACATCTACTACATCGGCGACCTGATTCAGCGTACCGAAGTAGAGCTGTTGAAGACTCCGAACCTTGGCAAGAAATCCTTGACTGAAATCAAGGACGTTCTGGCCTCCCGCGGTCTTTCCCTCGGCATGCGCCTCGACAACTGGCCGCCTGCAAGTCTTAAGAAGGACGACAAGGCGACTGCCTGATCGTCGTAATCACCGAACGTTGTGTTTGGTAAGGAATGAACCATGCGTCATCGTAAAAGTGGTCGTCACCTGAGCCGCACCAGCTCGCACCGCAAGGCCATGTTCCAAAACATGGCGGTGTCGCTGTTCGAGCACGAGCTGATCAAAACTACACTGCCGAAAGCCAAAGAACTGCGTCGCGTTGCTGAGCCGCTGATCACTCTGGCCAAGACAGATAGCCTGGCTAACCGCCGTCTGGCTTTCGACCGTACTCGTTCGAAAGCTATCGTTGGTAAGCTCTTCAACGACCTGGGCAAGCGTTACGCTACCCGTGAGGGTGGCTACCTGCGCATCCTCAAGTGCGGTTTCCGCGCTGGCGACAACGCGCCTATGGCGTACGTCGAGTTGGTTGATCGTGCTACCAGCGGTGAAGCTGTATCCGCTGAGTAAGTCGGCAACAAACGAAAAACCGGGCCTTGTGCCCGGTTTTTTGTTGCCTGCTGAAAAGTGCCAGGACCCTTCCGCCTGGTTTGGCTATCGGCAAGTCTTCAGCATTAGATAATGACTATCGATGTCCATAATTTAATGAATTTGGATACTGTCACTAACATGATCAATACTCCTTTCCAGCCGATTAGCCGGCAGTTTGAAGACCGACCTAGGAAGATTGAGCATGAGCCAGATCAAAACGCTTACGACCGCCAGCGGCGCTCCTGTCGCCGATAACCAGAACTCTCGTTCCGCCGGCCCGCGCGGCCCGCTGCTGCTCGACGATTTTCACCTGATCGAAAAGCTTGCTCACTTCAACCGCGAGAACATTCCCGAGCGTCGCGTGCACGCCAAAGGGTCGGGGGCCTACGGCACCTTTACCGTCACCCAGGACATCACCCAGTACACCAGCGCCAAGTTGTTCGAGTCGATCGGCAAGCAGACCCCCACCTTCCTGCGGTTCTCCACTGTGGGTGGCGAGCGTGGTTCGGCCGACACTGAACGCGATCCACGGGGTTTTGCCCTGAAGTTCTACACCGAGGAAGGCAACTGGGACATCGTTGGCAACAACACGCCGGTCTTCTTCATCCGTGATCCGTTGAAGTTTCCGGATTTTATCCACACCCAGAAGCGTCTACCGCAAAGCAACCTGAAAAGTGCCCAGGCGATGTGGGATTTCTGGTCGCATTCGCCTGAGGCGCTGCACCAGGTCACCATCCTGTTTTCCGACCGCGGCATTCCGGATGGCTACCGCCACATGCACGGCTTCGGCAGCCACACCTACAGCCTGATCAACGCGCAGGGTGAGCGGCACTGGGTGAAGTGGCACTACAAGACCCTGCAAGGCATCAAGAACCTCGCGCCGGCAGAAGCGGCACGCCTGGCGGGTACCGACCCGGATTATGCCCAGCGCGACCTGTTCGAGGCCATTGAGCGCGGTGACTTCCCGAAATGGCGTGTCTGCATCCAGATCATGAGCGAGGCCCAGGCCGCGGCCCATTACGAGAATCCGTTCGACGTGACCAAGACCTGGTCGCAGAAAGAGTTTCCGTTGATCGAAGTGGGTGTGCTCGAGCTCAACCGCAACCCGCTGAATTACTTCGCTGAAGTCGAGCAGGCGGCGTTTGGCCCGAGCAACATGGTGCCAGGGGTTGGTCTCTCGCCGGATCGCATGCTGCAGGGTCGTGTCTTCGCCTACGCCGATGCGCACCGCTACCGTGTGGGCACCAATCACCAGCAATTGCCGGTGAATGCGCCACGTAGCCCGGTCAACACTTACCAGCGCGACGGTGCCATGGCATTTGGCAGCAATGGCGGGGCGGCACCGAACTACGAGCCTAACAGCTATGTGGAGGCACCGAAGCAGGCGCCGCGTTATGCGGAGCCGGCCCTGGCCCTCAGTGGCGCGGCGGATCGTTACGATCATCGCGAAGACACGGACTACTACAGCCACGCCGGTGCGTTGTTCCGTTTGATGAGCGATGAGCAGAAAGCGTTGCTGATCAACAATATCGCCGGCGCGATGGCCAGTGTATCGGCGGATGTCGTTGACCGTCAGCTCCAGCATTTCTTCAGGGCGGACGCCGCTTATGGAGAAGGTATCGCAAAGGCGTTGGGCGTACAGCTTAACTAAGTCTAAACGAGAAGCAGAACCGCCCTCATTTGGGCGGTTTTTGCGTTATTTAGCCCGGTTTTCTCGGATTTTCTTCGCTTTTATTGCGATGAACGAGTGACCTCTCGGTCAGGTTGGTTCAAACTAGAGCCTTCAAAGCTTGTGGAGATGTAGGGCGATGCAAGGTCACCCAGATGTAATCGATTACCTCAACACGTTGCTGACAGGCGAACTGGCAGCCCGTGATCAATATTTCATCCACTCGCGGATGTACGAGGACTGGGGTTTCACCGAGCTCTACGAACGTATCAACCATGAGATGGAAGAAGAAGCCCAGCACGCCGATGCATTGATGCGCCGGATCCTGATGCTCGAAGGCACGCCACGGATGCGTCCGGATGACTTGGATGTCGGGACCACCGTGCCCGATATGTTGGCCGCTGACCTGCGCCTGGAATACAAAGTCCGCGCCGCGCTGTGCAAAGGCATCGAGCTCTGCGAGCAGCACAACGACTATGTGACCCGCGAGATCCTGCGTATCCAACTCAACGACACTGAAGAAGACCATACCTACTGGCTCGAGAAGCAGTTGGGTCTGATCAAGTTGATTGGCCTGGAAAACTACCTGCAATCACAGTTCTGATCGCTCCCACAGAAGAAAAGCAAAAAGCCCCTGCCATCGATGAGATGACAGGGGCTTTTTCGTGCCCGGGGTAAAATCAGTCCCGGTCACGCTCCAGCAACGGCTTGAGGTAGTAACCGGTGTAGGACTGCTTCATTTCGGCCACTTGTTCAGGCGTGCCCACGGCAATGATCTGGCCGCCCTTGGAACCGCCTTCCGGCCCCAGGTCCACCAGCCAGTCAGCCGTCTTGATCACGTCCAGGTTGTGTTCGATCACCACCACGGTGTTGCCGTGATCGCGAAGGCGATGCAGCACGTCGAGCAATTGCTGGATATCGGCGAAGTGCAGGCCAGTGGTCGGCTCGTCGAGGATATACAGGGTCTTGCCGGTGTCGCGCTTGGACAGTTCGCGGGACAACTTGACCCGCTGGGCCTCACCGCCGGACAGGGTCGTGGCCGATTGCCCGAGCTTGATGTATGACAGGCCCACATCCATCAGCGTCTGGAGCTTGCGCGCCAGGGCCGGCACCGCATCGAAGAACGCCCGGGCTTCCTCGATGGTCATCTCGAGGGTTTCGTGGATGTTCTTGCCCTTGTACTTGATCTCCAGGGTTTCGCGGTTGTAGCGCTTGCTCTTGCACACATCGCACGGCACGTAGATGTCGGGCAGGAAGTGCATTTCCACCTTGATCAGGCCATCGCCCTGGCAGGCCTCGCAGCGCCCGCCCTTGACGTTGAACGAGAAGCGCCCCGGGCCGTAGCCTCGGGAGCGGGACTCCGGCACGCCGGCGAACAGCTCGCGGATCGGCGTGAACAACCCGGTGTAGGTCGCCGGGTTGGAACGCGGCGTGCGGCCGATCGGGCTCTGGTCGATGTCGACCACCTTGTCCAGGTGCTCCAGGCCCTTGATGCTGTCGTGGGCGGCCGCTTCCAGGGTGGTGGCGCCGTTCAGGGCCGTGGCGCTGAGGGGAAACAGGGTGTTGTTGATCAGCGTCGACTTGCCGGAGCCGGATACGCCGGTCACGCAGGTCAGCAGGCCGATCGGGATTTCCAGGTCGACGTTACGCAGGTTGTTGCCACGGGCGCCCTTGAGGGTCAGCGACAGCTTCTTGTTGCGCGGCGTGCGTTTGGCCGGAACCTTGATCTTCACCCGGCCCGACAGGTATTTGCCCGTCAGCGAGTCAGGATGCGCCATGACTTCGGCGGCGGTGCCCTGGGCAACGATATGCCCGCCGTGGACCCCCGCGCCCGGGCCGATGTCCACCACGTAGTCCGCCAGGCGGATGGCGTCCTCGTCGTGCTCGACCACAATCACCGTGTTGCCGATGTCCCGCAGGTGCTTCAGGGTCCCGAGCAACCGGTCGTTGTCCCGTTGGTGCAGGCCGATGGACGGCTCGTCGAGGATGTACATCACCCCCACCAGGCCGGCGCCGATCTGGCTTGCCAGGCGAATACGCTGGGCTTCGCCGCCGGACAAGGTGTCTGCGCTGCGATCGAGGGTCAGGTAGTCCAGGCCGACGTTCACCAGGAACTGCAGGCGCTCGCGGATTTCCTTGAGGATCTTGTCGGCGATCTCGCCACGACGACCGGTGAGCTTCAGGCCGCCGAAGTAATCGGTGGCGTCGCCGATCGGCAGGTTGGTCACCGCCGGCAGCGTCTTCTCGCCGACCCACACATGCCGCGCCTCGCGTCGCAGGCGAGTGCCTCGGCAGTCAGGGCAGGGCTGGGTGCTGAGGAACTTGGCCAGTTCTTCGCGCACGCTGGCCGATTCGGTCTCGCGGTAGCGTCGCTCCAGGTTCGGCACGATGCCTTCGAACGGGTGGGAGCGCTTGACGATGTCGCCGCGGTCGTTGAGGTATTTGAAGTCGACATTCTGCGAGCCGCTGCCGTGCAGGATGAATTTCTGCTGGTCGGCGGGCAACTCGTTGAACGGCTTGTCCAGGCTGAACTTGTAGTGGGCCGCCAGCGACCCGAGCATCTGGAAATAATAGACGTTGCGCCTGTCCCAGCCGCGAATCGCCCCTTCGGCCAGGGTCAGCTCGCCGTTGACCAGGCGCTTGGTGTCGAAGAACTGCTTGACCCCCAGGCCGTCGCACGTCGGGCAGGCGCCAGCCGGGTTGTTGAAAGAGAACAGCTTGGGTTCCAGCTCGCTGATGGCATGGCCGCAGATCGGGCAGGCGAAACGTGCGGAGAAAATGATCTCTTCGCCAGGCTCGTCGTCCATCGGCGCCACCAGGGCAATGCCGTCGGCCAGCTTCAGCGCGGTCTCGAAGGACTCGGCCAACCGCTGCTGCAAGTCGGCACGGACCTTGAAGCGGTCGACCACCACATCGATCGAGTGCTTCTTCTGTTTATCCAGCTTCGGCAGTTCGTCCAGCTCGCACAGCTTGCCGTTGACCCGGGCTCGCACGAAGCCCTGGGCGCGCAATTCTTCGAACACCATCAGGTGTTCGCCCTTGCGCTCGCGAACCACCGGGGCCAGCAGCATCAGCTTGCTGCCTTCGGGCTGGGCCAGCACCAGGTCGACCATCTGGCTGACGGTCTGGGCTTCCAGGGGAATGTCGTGGTCGGGGCAGCGGGGGATACCGACACGCGCATACAGCAGGCGCAGGTAGTCGTAGATCTCGGTGATGGTGCCGACCGTCGACCGGGGGTTATGGGAGGTCGACTTCTGTTCGATGGAAATGGCCGGCGACAGGCCTTCGATGGTGTCGACGTCGGGTTTTTCCATCATCGACAGGAACTGCCGGGCATAGGCCGACAGCGATTCGACATAGCGTCGCTGGCCTTCGGCGTACAACGTGTCGAAGGCCAGGGATGATTTGCCGGATCCGGACAGGCCGGTGATGACGATCAGCTTGTCCCGTGGCAGGGTCAGGTCGATATTCTTCAGGTTGTGGGTACGGGCCCCACGAATCAGGATCTTGTCCAAAGTGGCCTCGCTCGGCGGGCGTCGAAAACGTAGGAGTATACGGGCAAATACTGGATGGATGCACACTATTGAAGGCGCGATTGCAGCCATACATGAAGACTGCGCGGCAAACGGTCGCCATATACCCTCTCAATCGATGGGACTGGTAGAATCGCCGCCGGTTCACATGAGGTTTTTCCATGCAAGATCCCCACAGCGAACGCATGAGTCGTGGCGAGACACGCGCAGCAGGCGGTCTGGCCCTGGTGTTCGCCTTCCGTATGCTGGGCATGTTCATGGTGTTGCCGGTGCTGGCGACCTATGGCATGGACCTGGCAGGCGCCACCCCGGCCCTCATCGGCCTGGCGATTGGTGCTTATGGCCTGACCCAGGCGATCTTCCAGATCCCGTTCGGGATCATTTCCGACCGCATCGGCCGGCGTCCGGTCATCTACCTGGGGCTGATCGTCTTCGCCCTCGGCAGCGTGCTGGCGGCCAATGCCGACTCGATCTGGGGCGTGATCGCCGGACGCATCCTGCAGGGTGCCGGGGCCATTTCCGCGGCCGTCATGGCGCTGCTGTCGGACTTGACCCGCGAACAGCACCGGACCAAGGCCATGGCCATGATCGGCATGACCATCGGTCTGTCATTCGCCGTGGCCATGGTGGTCGGTCCCCTGCTGACCCGGGCCTTTGGCTTGTCGGGCCTGTTCCTGGCGACCGGTGCCATGGCGCTGGTGGGGATCCTGATCGTGGCGTTCATGGTGCCGCGCGCCACCGGGCCGTTGCAGCACCGGGAATCCGGGGTGGCGCGCCAGGCATTGATCCCGACGCTCAAGCACCCGGACCTGTTGCGCCTGGACCTGGGCATTTTCGTGCTCCACGCCATGCTGATGTCCAGCTTCGTGGCCTTGCCGCTGGCGCTGGTCGAGAAAGCCGGCCTGCCCAAGGAACAGCACTGGTGGGTCTACCTGACCGCGTTGCTGATCTCGTTCTTCGCCATGATCCCGTTCATCATCTATGGCGAAAAACGACGCAAAATGAAACGAGTTTTGCTCGGCGCCGTCGTGACGCTGATGCTCACTGAGCTATTCTTCTGGCAGTTCGGCGATAGCTTGCGGGCCCTGGTGATCGGCACGGTGGTGTTCTTCACCGCGTTCAATCTGCTGGAAGCCTCGCTACCGTCGCTGATCAGCAAGGTTTCGCCGGCGGGCGGCAAGGGCACGGCGATGGGGGTCTACTCCACCAGCCAGTTCCTGGGTTCGGCGTTGGGCGGGATCCTCGGCGGCTGGCTGTTCCAGCATGGCGGTTTGTCGGTTGTGTTCCTGGGATGCGCCGCGCTGGCTGCACTTTGGTTAGCCTTTGCTGTTACCATGCGCGAACCTCCCTATGTGACGAGCCTGCGCTTGCCCTTATCGCCCGAGGCGATTCGTGAGGCTGGCCTGACCGAGCGTCTGAAGGCCGTCGTTGGAGTAACCGATGCAGTGGTGGTCGCCGACGAGGCGGCCGTGTATATCAAACTCGACACCGAATTATTGGATCGCGCGACGCTCGAGCGCCTGGTGAACAACCCGGCCCCGACCACGTGCGAAGCCTAGGAGAACGTTATGGCCCGTGGGGTTAACAAAGTCATATTGGTCGGTACTTGCGGCCAGGATCCCGAAGTTCGCTACCTGCCGAACGGCAACGCCGTGACCAACCTGAGTCTGGCGACCAGCGAACAGTGGACCGACAAGCAAACCGGCCAGAAGGTCGAGAAGACCGAATGGCACCGCGTGTCGATGTTCGGCAAGGTGGCCGAGATCGCCGGCGAATACCTGCGCAAGGGTTCGCAGGTGTACATCGAAGGCAAGCTGCAGACTCGCGAGTGGGAAAAAGACGGCATCAAGCGCTACACCACCGAAATCGTGGTCGACATGCAAGGCACCATGCAATTGCTGGGTGGCCGTCCACAGGGCGACCAGCAACAAGGTGGCAACAACTACCAGCAGTCGGCCCCACGTCAGCAGGCACCTCGTCCACAGCAGTCGGCTCCACAGCCACAACGTGAGCGCCCGTCGGCTCCGCAACAGGCCGCGCCGCAACCGGCTCCGGATTTCGACAGCTTCGATGACGATATCCCGTTCTGATCCTTGCCTGAGAGCGTTACGCAGGTAGGTCACGAAAGCCCCAAGCGCTCGGCACTTGGGGCTTTTTATTTGTCTGGCGCAAACCGATTCGTCACTTTGGAGACACTGGCAAGCCCGACCTCGCTCACAGATCCAGATCCAATACCTCCTGCATCCTCTCGCCAATTGACTGCCTCAACCACTCGGCATGGAACGCCATGTCCCGCACCGTTACATCCGAAAACCGAAGTTCGATCGGTTTGCCATTGGCCCCGGCGAAGCACACCACAAAGTGACAAAAGTGGGCGGAAGCGGTCGTTATGTAGGGCCTGATGGAGTGGATATCTCTGTACGGCACGCATTCTTCGGTGGTTTGCCGGGCAGGGCGGCACTGGGTGAAGGTGAGGCGTTGCTGGCGTTCGTCAAAGCAGAAGCCGAGCACCTTAGGTCCGGATGCCAGCCAGTTGAGCACGCAGACGGCCATGAATGCGCTGATGAACATGAGCGCTATGAACAGAGGGTCCTCGATCACTCTTGTGTGGAGGGGCGACAGGTTTTGTCCGACATGGAACAGCTTTGTCGATAGCACTGCCAGCCCGTAGACCGGCAAGGCCAGCAGGATCACCACGGCATACACCATCGTGCCCAGGTACCCCGGCCTGGATACGTCGCTTGAGCAATCCCACTTGGGCGGGTGCAGTGGTGCTGATGCAGTGCTCGGGAACGGGGATTCGACCAGGCGCGGCGGGCGTTTGCGTTTCATACGGCTGGCTCTTGGGAAAAATGCCCGGCCATTCTTATCGTTATTCCTCAAGTACGCCTAGTAAAAACGGTTCGCCCGAGGTTGGGTTCTTCCTGGCCCCCGCCAATCCAGGTTTTTCTGTCTGACTTGCCGTGCTATCACCTCTCAGGGCCGATAGTCCGCCGGTAATTCATGCCGCGTCGGCGCTTTTTCTTCGTGATAGTGCGGTTTGCCCTGGGGAGAGCTCATCAAGGTCGAGTTGGCCAGGATTGTCTCCGTCAGCAAACAGTCCTCACCTTCTCCGAACCAGCAGGCCAGCGCCGAGTTTCGATTGCCATGCAGGTCCACGACGGCCGGCCAGTTTTCGACGCCGTGGGCATCACTGGGGGCGATGTCGGGGTAGTGCTTGGGCGGCAGGACCAGCGCATCGCCGGGCCGCAGCCACAGGTCGGCCAAATGGATTTCCCTCGACGCAGGTCGCCAACGGGCGACGCTGATCACCAGCGGCAAGCGGCCATAACGGGAAAAGAACGCATGGGGGAAGTTGTGGTATTCGAGGTCGGTCGGGTTGTAGGTCAGCAGCTCGCGCTGGCGCGCCGGGCCCAGGTAGGGCGACTGGTGGCCGGCCCATTTGCCGTAGGTGTATTGGCCCAGGATCAGTTGGTCGTATTCGAAACGCAGGCATTCGCCGTTGCCGAGCAGGGTCATGCCAAAGGCCTGCGCCGTTTCCTTGGTTGCCCAGATCGGTGCGTAGTGCACTTCGCTGGCATGGAAGTCGAACGTCTTGATCCAGTAGGAACCGCTGTTCGTTGCAACCTCACGGTCCCGCCAACTGATGCCCGAGTAGCGAGTGCCCAGGGACAGGGCCGGGTTCTCGGGGCTGAGCTGGATCAGGTGGCCGCGCTCCTGGACACTCGGTCGTGCCAGGCCATGGTCGTTGAACAGGTAGGGGAACCGGCGGGGATCGAGGGCTGTTTCCACGCCATCGCCGATAAAGGGAACACTGTTGAAGACTTGCATCGTATGGGGACCACGCACGCAAGAAGGCTAGAGAAAAGGGCGCTCAATCGCCCAATGAACCTGTGGGAGCGAGCTTGCTCGCGATAGCGGTGGCACATTCAACATTGAAGCAAGCTGAACCAGCGTCATCGCGAGCAAGCTCGCTCCCACAGGGGGGGACTATTGGGTGTCAACTGTACGGACGATGCTGCTCACGCAACCAGTCCATGCCGTGAGGCAGGCGCCAAGGCCGGACGGCGGCGCGTTTTTCAATCTGGGTCAGGCACAAGGCGTCCCTCCAGTTGTAGACCATCAACAGGTGAAACACCTCATCGCCGCGCCGGTCCCAGATGACGTCGTCCTGCTGGCGACCCGGTTCGATGGGCTTGAGCCGGCAGTCGCCCTGGTCGTGCATGCCCTGCAGGCAGGTTCCCGTCTCGTAGTTGATCAGCAGCACCGGGTGGTTGATTTCCAGATAAGGTTTTTCCAGCTCGGGCATGTACCAGTACTGCCCCGGGTTGTGCCTGTCCGGCGTCTGCATGGCGATACGGGTCCGGTTCTGCGGATCGACCGCCAGGGCCGGTTTGGCGTCGGTATTGTTGCGCACGATGTACAGCGCGGTGCGAGGGTCTTCCTCGGTCGTTGCGGTTTTGACCAACTTGACCTTGCCGAACGAGTCGTGGGAAAACCGAGCCTTGACCTTCACCGTTGGGTTGAGGTCCTTGCCTGCCTGGCCAAAACCGGCAATGAGTCCATCGACACCGGGCACCTCGAAGTCATTTCCCGCCAGCACATAGGTCAGGCCGGACAACGGGTTGGGCTGCATGTGCTTGGTCAGCGTGTCCCAGCGCATCAGCGACACTTCGCTGGCGCCGTTGGACAGCAGGGCCTCGCGCATGGCATACGTCGGGTAGTAGCGTGCGTCGCGCGGCCAGCGCTCAGTGGCCATCAGCAATTTTTGCCCGCTTTTTTGTCTCAGCAGCAGGGCCAGCGCATCCCAGAACTGTTCGAATTCCGTGGCCGATGCATTCGCGGCGGGTGGGTAGTGGAAACTTTCGCTGGTTTCCTTGCTTTTGTTGTCGACGAACACCATTCGCACGGCCGGGCGGGTCGCTTCGGCCTTGGAGGTGGTTTGCCGCCCGGAGCGGCCGAGGACAACCACCGACTCTTGCCAATTGGCTTCGATTTCCGCCTTGTAGCTGGTGTACCACTGGTAGGCCTGCTCCAGTGCCGTACGGGTCTCGCCTTCCTTGACGAAGCGATAGACCGGCGCGATTGCCAACTCCACGACGGTCGGGTCGTCGGGCAGCGATTCGCGCCATTTGCCGAACTCCGCATTGCAATTGCTCGGTTCCACTGGGTTGAAAGCGATGGCGTGCGTGCCGCCCCGGGTGGTCAGGTTGGCGTTGCGATGGGCGATGTTTTTCTTGACCGTTTCCGAGACCGAGGTGGTCGCGCTGCCGCTGACAAAGGCGCCGTATTCGGCCTTGACCATGGCATCGAGGGTGTTGGTCTGGCTGAGGAAACTCTTGAGTGCGGTCATCGCATAGTTCAGCGAACCACCGACAGTCACTTCGCTGACGATATCGGCACCAAAGTCGACCAGGAAATTGAAGAACGGCGCCGGATTGCTCGGGTCGAAGGCCTTGGGCAACTCATCGACGCGCTTCTTGAACACTTCCGTCGCATTGGCGGGGGTGACGTCGAAGGTCAGTTTCCATAACCGCACCGTATGACTGTAGAGCGCGGCTTCGCGCTCTACGAGCGTCTTGATTTCACTGCCGAAGGTGGCTTTGAAACCGGCGGAAAAGGCGCCGTATTTGCCGGAGGCTTCGACACTCGTCTGGGTATGTCTTTCGAATTCGTCGCGGGAGGCAAACGTCTCGGTCGAGAAATTGTCGTTGGCCACGACCGTGGACAGGGTGACGTTTTTCCCCACGTTGTAAGACGTTTTCCGGTACGGCACCACACGTTTGCCCGATTCGGTATCGCCGACCTTCAGGCACTCCTTGCTGTCGCCGGCCCAATCGAGCCGGTTCAGTCCGCGCCCCAGTAATTGCGAGCCGCCGATATCCCGCACGTCATCGCCTGCGTTGCCCTTCAGTCCATCGCTCATCGCCTTTCTCCCATCGCTCAGGTTGTATCAACTGGGTGCCAATTGATGGGAGTGAGTATCGGGAGGGCGGTGATACGCGGACAGTCCAGAGCGGTGTCAGTCCGGTATCAGTTTGGTATCAGGCCAAATGCCATCTTTTCGTTAACCCGGGCGAGGCGCAGGAGTACACTCGATCGGCTGCCGTTGTCCCAGGGTAGAAGGGCTATCGACATGGACTCCCGACCAAACACCTTTGCTGCCCTGCCCAGGCGTGATGCCTCCATATCCGACGGCCGTGTGCTGCTGGACGCCGTGTCGTTGAAAGGCCTGCGCAAACAGCATGGCCTGAGCCAGGAAACCCTGGCCGAGGCCTGCCTGAACCGGCATCTGTGCGTCTCGATCGCCTCCATCAAGCGGGCCGAAACCGGCAAGCCGGTGCTTTACCGCACGGCTCGGCACTTGGCGACGGCCTTCGGGGTCGATGTGAGTGAGCTGCTGAGCACTCCCGCCTCGGCGGCTTTGGCGCATATCCAACAGACGATGAGCGCGGTGCACCAGACGGCCTTTGCGCAACAGGCGCTGCAACAGGTCGATGACAGCGTCATCCGCTACGTGCTGGAGCTGTCCTTTCGGATCGATGGGCTGCCCGCGACGACGTTCATGGAAGAAATCGAGCGTCTGGTGCGTCAGTTCGGTGGCGTTCCACTGGGAATGACGCAGGATGTGGTGATCGCCCAGTTCGGTTCGCCACAGGCCTATCGCAGCGATAGCGAGCGGGGCCTGCTCTGCGCGCTGGCGCTGAGTCGGGAGCAATTCGTCACGGCCGGGCATGCCTTGTTGCTGCGGCTAGTGCGCCTGAGTGCCGACACCACTGAGCCTGTGATCGAACCTGTCCTGCTCGCGCAAAAGGCGCTGTCGGAGCGTCATGGCCACGCCCCGGTGTATGTTGCGCAAAACCTGCTGGAGCAGCTCGCTGCACGGTTTGAGTTTTCGTCCAGCGACGATGAGTTCCAGGCCTATCGCAAATGCCTGCGCCCGCGCAGCCTCGACGAAAACGCGCCGCGTCCGTTGGTGGGACGGGCCATCGAGCTCTTGCAGTTCAAGGCGGTGATCGAGGCCACCCAGGAATGCCAGGACGGGCACATCGTCTATGTGCGCGGCGTGGCGGGCATTGGCAAGACCCGCCTGGTCAGCGAATTTTTCGAAATGGCCCGGCAGCGTGGCTTTGCCTGCCATCGCGGCGATGTGCTGGATTTCGGCATGGACAACAGCCTTTGGCCCCTGGGGCGACTGCTGGCCAGCCTGCTCGACCTGGGTGGCGCGGCGTCCGTCAGCGCCCCGCTGTTGGACGCCGCTTTGTCCCGCCTGAACGTGGCCGCCGACCATCGCCTGTTCTTGCAAGTGCTGATGGGTGTGTCGTCTGCCGAGTCTCTGACCCTGTATGGCGCGATGAGCAACCAGGCCCGTACCCAGGGGCTGTTTCAGGCCTTGCTCGACGTGTTGCTGCGCATCGCAGTGCAACAGCCTTTGCTGATCTGCGTCGAGGACCTGCACTGGGGCGATGCCACGCTGTTTATGCTGCTGGGCAGGCTGCTCGATGCCACTGACGAAGCGCCCGTGGTCTGGCTGCTGACGTCCCGTCCCGAAGGCGATCCGCTGGAAAGCGAAATCCGTACGCATTCCTCCAGTCCCATGAGTGTGCTCGATATCGCGCCGATCCGGGCGCGGGAGGCCACGGTCCTGGCGGAGCAATTCACTGAGGTCGATCCGCGCTACCGGGCCGAATGTGTCGCCCGTGCCCAAGGCAACCCGCTGTACCTGACGCAACTGCTGTCGAGCCAGCAAGGGGTTTTCCCTGACAGCCTGCGGCATCTGGTCCAGACCCGCTTTGACAAATTGGCTCCCGAGCAACGTCGCGCCCTGCATTACGCCGCGGTGCTGGGCAATCGCTTCGAGCTGACGCTGTGGCGCGAAGCGCTGGGGCAGCCCGGTTATCTGCCGACCGCGGACATGCGCCAGGGGTTGTTGCGGGAGGTCGAGCCAGGCAGCTATCTGTTTGTCCACGACCTGGTCATGCACTGCCTCTACGATTCAATGCCCACGTTGCTGCGCGAGCAACTGCACGGTGAGGTGGCGAATCTCTATCGCGCGCGCGACCGGGTGCTTTATGCCCAGCATTTGCTCCGGGCCAACGATCCGGCGGCGTTCGACGCGCTGTTGGTGGCCATGGGCGAAAAACGGCTGGCCTGCCAGTACGACAGTGTCCTTGCACTGGCACGGCAATGCTCGGCGTTTGCCGAACGCGCGCAGGGCAATTTTCCCTTCGCGTTGTTGTGCGGCCAGGCGTGCTCGGGCCTGGGCCAGACCGTGGAGGCCCGGGCGCATTTCCAGCGAGCCTTGGCATTGGCCGAGCAGCCGCAGGATCGGATCGAGGCCGCGTTGGGGCTGGCGGCAGTCCTCAATACCCTCGATTGCCTGGACGAGGAGGAGCGCCTGATCGAGGACATGCTGCCCATCGCCCGGTCCATGCAGGCCCATGTGGCGCTTGCCCGGTTGAATCACTTGCGCGGGAATATCTATTTCCCACGGGGTGATTACGCCGAGTGTCGCCGTCTTCATGAAGAAGCGCTGTCCTCTGCGCGCATCGGCCGGGACCTGGAAACCGAGGCCAAGGCCTTGAGTGGCATTGGCGACTCCTACTACGCACAAGGGCGCATGCAGACTGCCTACGAGGTCTTCGATCAATGCGTACGCCTGTGCGAGCGCAATGGGTGGACACACATGGAGGCGGCCAATCGCAGTGCTCGTGGATCGGCGCAGTTGTACCTGGGCCAGCCAGAGCCCGCCTTGCGTGACGCCATGGAAGCCATCGAATGCAGCACCCGGCTGGGCAATCATCGAACGCAGGTTTTCTCGCGACTCACTGCGGCCTGGGTGCTGGTGGCGGGCGGCCAGGATGCCTTGGCGGAACAAGAGCTGAACAGTGCCCTGACGTTGGCGCGCAGCCTTGGCGCCAGCCGTTTCGAAGCGATCCTGCTGGAAGGGTTGGCGCGGGTGGCGTTGCGCCAGGGCGAGCGCGGGCTGGCGCAGACCTTGATCATGGAGGCGGCGAGCCTGGTGGAACGCTTCGAGTTGCAGCGCTACATCGGGCCTTGGGTCTACGGCAGCCTGGCGATGATCAGCGATGACGGACCATTCAGCCAGCAGGCCTTGGCGAAGGGCGAAGCCCAGCTCACCCAAGCCTGCCTGGCCCACAACGCCTTGCGCTTTCGCGTGGCGGCCGCTGAAACCTGCCTGTTGGCGGGCAATACCGAAAAGGCTATCTGGCATGGGCAACAGATGGCGGCATTGCCCGAGTCGGCGTCGTGCGCCTGGATCAACCATCATGTGCGGCTGATCGATGTGGCGGGGCAGTGGTTGCGCAACGCCGATCAAGCCAGTGGCGAGAAGCTGAAGGGGATGGCGCGCGAAGCGCAGCAGATGGGGTTCGTGGCGACGATGCCGCGGTTGTTGCTCGTGCTGGAGACTTGATCGCCTCCAGACACGCCGTGGATGCCTGAGACAAAACCGCACTTGGGTGATGAAGTGCGGTTTTTTTTGCTGTGTCGTGGGCTTATTGACGGTCAGCCAGGAAGTGCTCGGTACTCACCACGCTCGCATAGGCAAACCCCAGCGCTGCCATGAACGCCGCATGCACCTGGGCAGCCGGCACGACGACGCCGTTGAATTCCAGGTCGAGGGTGGCACAGGCATCGTGGATCACCGTGACGCCGTAGCCCAGGTCCGCCGCTGCCCGCACCACGCCATCGACGCACATGTGGCTCATGCTGCCGACCACCACCAGTTGTTCGATGCCGTGCTGGTCGAGAAGGGCTTGCAGTTCGGTTTCGCGAAACGCATTGACGAAGTGCTTGAGGACCACCGGTTCGTCGGCGCGGTTG
Source organism: Pseudomonas sp. NFACC13-1 (assembly GCF_900104425.1). Classification (NCBI taxonomy): domain Bacteria; kingdom Pseudomonadati; phylum Pseudomonadota; class Gammaproteobacteria; order Pseudomonadales; family Pseudomonadaceae; genus Pseudomonas; species Pseudomonas sp. NFACC13-1. The sequence continues at coordinate 29,377 of NZ_FMXV01000028.1, forward strand.
AGTACCTTGGGGTGCAACTGTGCGCCTTCGGAGCCAGGGGTGAAGAACGGCGCGTCGTCGGAGGTGAATTCATGGCGGATATGCACCACGTTGTCGCCGGCCTGGCGAAAGGCTTCGATCAACCGTGCGGCGTTATCGGCGGCGGCTTGGGCACCGACCAACGGCCATTTTCCCTGGGGGAAGTAGTCGTTCTGGATATCGACTACGATGAGCGCTTGCTTGGACATGAGGGCTTCCTTGATCAGGTGGGGTAGGGCGCCAGTATTGGCCTTTACCACCGGTTCGAGGATTGGCCGCAACGACAATAAGCGAGGGAAAACTGACAATGGCGCAGCAAAGGGCAGTCGCCGAGCTTGGGGTGCTCATCTACCCCGGCGCGCAAATGGCGGCGGTGCATGGCTTGACCGATCTGTTCGCCGTGGCCCAGCGGATCGCGGCCGAGCACGCCAGTGCACAATTGCCACGGTTGCGGATCAGTCACTGGCAGACCGACAACGGCGAGGCGCCGCAGCGGGTGTTCGACAGCGAAACCGGCCCGGCGGGCCATTTGGTGGCGTTGCTGATCCCGCCGTCTCTCGCCGGCTTCGATGACGACCTGGCCTCGCCAACGCTGATGGATTGGCTGCGGGCGCAGCATGCGGGCGGCACCGTGTTGGGCGGTGTGTGTGTCGGCTCGATCCTGTTGGCCGAAAGCGGCCTGCTCGATGGGCGCAGCGCCACCACCCATTGGAGCTCGGCCAAGGATTTCGCCGCCCGTTACCCGAAGATCAAGCTCAACGCCGACAAACCGATTGTCGACGACGGCGACCTGATCACCACCGCCGGGCTGATGGCCTGGTCGGAACTGGGACTGCGCCTGGTGGACCGCCTGCTCGGGCCCAGCATCGCCACGCGCACCGCGCAATTTCTGGTGATCGAACACAGCGACAGCGCGAGTCAGTGCGGCAGTAACTTCGCGCCCATCCTCGGCCATGGCGATGCGGCGATTCTCAAGGTCCAGCATTGGTTGCAAAGCAACGGCGCGGTGGAGGTTTCCCTCGGTGCGATGGCCGAACGGGCCGGTCTGGAAGAGCGCACCTTCCTGCGCCGGTTCCGTGCCGCCACCGGGCTCAAGCCCACCGAATACTGCCAGCACCTGCGGGTCGGCAAGGCCCGGGAAATGCTGGAGTTCACCAATGGCACCATCGATCACATTGCCTGGACCGTCGGCTACCAGGACCCCAGTGCCTTTCGCGCGACGTTCAGGAAAATCACCGGGTTGGCGCCGAGCGATTATCGGGCGAGGTTCGGGGTGAGCCCGCTGGGTGTTTCAAGGACGCAGTGAATGCTTTTTGTGGCGAGGGGATTTATCCCCGTTGGGCTGCGAAGCAGCCCTGGCATTTTGCGGTGTGTCAGGCGTGTGGGTATTGATTGCGTTTGGGGCTGCTTCGCATCCCGGCGGGGATAAATCCCCTCGCCACAGGGTGGCATTTGACTTGAGGCATCGTGCAATTTGCGGGATGCCAAGCGCATGTCGTGCAGAATGAAACAGGCCCGGTGCTATCAAGTGCTTGCGATGCGCCCGCTTGGCTGACCCCTCATCATCCGTCACTCCGTTGGCCTGATCTCTGCAACTTTCCTGATTTACAGGCATATCTAAAGCCATCGAGCGCAGGAGGAAGGGCACCGCATGACATCAGTCAATCGCAACAAACGGGTCGTGGCCTATTCGGTCAATCCACAAGCGCCGCGCCATGAGGTCGAGACCAACCGTGCACTGGCCCAGTGGCTGGCGCAGATCCTGGGTTGGGAGTACGGCGACAGCCATGACCTCAGTGCCGGTCAGGATCTTTATCTGTTGCCCACGCAAACCCTGATCGGCGCCGAAACCTTGATGCGCCTGGGGGTGAAGGGGCCGGAGGATGTGTGGGGTGGGTATGTCGAGCATGATTTTATCTGCACCAAGGCGATTACCCACGGTCTGTTGAATAAGGACGCGGTGGCGCCCCAAGGCTGGTCGCCGCTGTTTGCCAAGCTCACCCGAGGCGCGGTGCTCGACGGCGTGACGGTCTTTTCACTCAAGGACGCCCGCCCGGCCGCCGAACATTTGCTCTACACCGGGCCGATCCGCATCAAGCCGATCCATGCCTGTGCCGGACGTGGTCAACGGTTGATCAAGAGCCTGGCGCAGTTCGATGAAGTCGCCGCCGGGCCCGACGCCCAGGCGCTGTTTCGCGATGGCGTGGTGCTGGAACAGCACCTCAATGAGGTCAAGACCCAGAGCGTCGGCCAGAGCTTCATCAACGGCCAGGTCCTGAGCTATTGCGGCGTTCAACACCTGACCCACGACAGCGAAGGGCTGGAGGTGTACGGCGGGTCGGACCTGCTGGTGGTGCAGGGCGGCTACATCGAGTTGCTCAGGCTCGAACTACCCGACGACGTGCGCGAGGCGGTGCGGCTGGCGCAAGTGTTCGATGACGCCGCCAACCAGGCCTACCCGGGCTTTTTTGCGTCGCGGCGCAATTACGACATTGCCCAGGGCCTGGATGCCGCCGGCCAGCCCCGTGGCGGCGTGTTGGAACAGTCGTGGCGCATGGGCGGGGCCAGCAGCGCCGAACTGGCGGCGTTGCAGGTGTTCGTCGAAACGCCTGAGACCAGCGCGGTGCGGGTGTCTTCGGTGGAAACCTACCTCGACCAACCGCTGCCAGCCGGGGCCAGGGAGGTTTATCGCGGCGAGGCCCACAACAGCGACTTTCTTCTCAAATACGTAACGGTTGAATCTTATGACGGCTAGAAGTGAAACCATCCAAATCGAAATCGACGATGAACGCATGGACGGGACGTTCCTGAGTCCCAAATCGAAAGTCCCAGGCGTGTTGTTCGTACACGGCTGGGGTGGCAGCCAAGAGCGCGACCTGGAACGGGCCAAAGGCATCGCCGGCCTCGGTTGCGTGTGCCTGACCTTCGACTTGCGCGGGCACACCGGCGGGGCGGGCATCCCGTTGTCCCGAGTGACCCGCGAGGACAACCTGCGGGATGTGTTGGCGGCATACGACCGCTTGCTCGCCCACCCCGCCTTGGATACTTCGGCGATTGCCGTGGTGGGCACCAGCTATGGCGGTTACCTGGCCTCGATCCTGACGTCGCTGCGCCCGGTGCGCTGGCTGGCCCTGCGGGTGCCGGCGTTGTACCGCGACGAGCAATGGCACACGCCCAAGCGCGACCTGGACAAGACTGACCTGCTGGATTATCGCAGCACCCTGGTGCACGCCAGCACCAATCGCGCCTTGCACGCGTGCTCGCAGTTCTCCGGCGATGTGTTGCTGGTGGAGTCCGAGACCGATGCCTACGTGCCCCATGCCACGATCATGAGCTACCGGGCGGCGTGCCAGCAGACCCATTCGCTGACCCACCGCATCATCGACGGCGCCGACCATGCCTTGAGCGACCCCGTGTCACAACAGGCCTACACCTCGATCCTGGTGGACTGGATCACGGAAATGGTGGTGGGAGAGCGGTTGAGCATCATCCAGGAACGCTGATCGTGCGGTGTTTGCGGGGGCTCCATCGCGAGCAGGCTCGCTCCCACAGGGGGTGTGTGGCGATCGAAATAGTGTGTTCACGACAGATCCAATGTGGGAGCGAGCCTGCTCGCGATGGGGCCAGGCAACCCATCACTTGACCCCAGGCTTGACCCGCAACGCCTTGGCCTTCGCCTCGATCACCAGGTACATCACCACAGTAATCAGCAACGGCAGGATGAAATAGATCGCCCGGTAAGCGATCAACCCCGCCAGCAGGCTGCCTCGTGACACCTCATGTTGCAGCAGGGCAACGAACACCGCCTCCAGCACCCCAAGCCCCGCCGGAATGTGCGTGATGACCCCGGCAATGCTGCTGATCAGCAACACCCCGAGCACCATCGGGTAATCCAGTTTGCTGGGCAGCAAAGTGAAAATCACCGCCGCCATCAACGACCAGTTCAGCGCGCCCAACGCCAGTTGCAGCACCGCCATGCGCAGCGACGGCAGGTTGATTTCCATGCCACGGACGGTCCAGGCCCGACGCTTGGAAAACCGGCAGGCCGCCAGGTATCCGGCACTCGCCAACAACAACAGCACGCCCACGCCTTGCAACGCATCGCTGCTGAGTTTCCAGCCCGGCGGCATGGTCACCAGGCCGCTGCTGAACACCACCCCGGCCAGGGTCATGTAGCCGAACCAGTTGGTGGCCAGGCTCAGCCCGAGGATCTTGGCAATGTTCCCGCTGCTGACGCCCAGCCGCGAATACAGTCGATAGCGCATGGCGATACCGCCTACCCAGGCGCTGAGATTGAGATTGAAGGCATAACTGATCACCCCCACCGGCAAAATCTGCCGCCAACCGAGTTTCTGGCGGATGTAGGTCCGTCCGATCAGATCGAAGCAGGCATAGGTGATGAAGCTGGTGATGGTCAGCGCAGCAGCGATGATCAAGGTGCGCACTTTGAAATCAGCCAGGGTGGTGAACACCTCGGACCAATCGATGCGCCGGGCCAGGGCGGTGAAGAGCACGATCAACAGCAGGAAAAACGCCAGCGTCAGCGGTCTTTTCCACCGGCTCCAGCGGGATTTGGGCTTGGCCTGTTCCGGCGCATGGGCATCTCTCGGCGCGGTGTGCGCTTCAGAGTGGTTCATGGGGTTCGCTCCGGACCGCCGTCGGCGGTGAAAAAGGTTTCAGACGCGGTTTATGGGCCGGCAGCCAGCCGGCCCAGGCCGGGAAGTGGCGCAAAAAGTGGAACACCATGAAGCCGATGGTCATGCGCCACAGCAGGCCCCGCGGCGCATGGTTTTCGGGCATGACCGTGCAATGGTTGCGGATCAGGTAGTCGAGGCGCTCGAACAGCTCGCGGTTGAACGTCCGGTCGCGGATCAGCACGTTGGCTTCCAGGTTCAGCGACAGGCTCAGCGGGTCGAGGTTGCTTGACCCCACCGTGCTCCAGTCCTCATCCACCAAGGCGACTTTGCCGTGCAGCGGCCGCTCGCAGTATTCGTAGATCACCACGCCGGCCTTGAGCAGGTAGTCATAGAGCATCCGGGCCGCGAGCTTGGCGATCATCATGTCCGGTTGCCCTTGCAGGATCAGCCGCACCTCCACGCCGCGCCGCGCCGCGTTGCGGATCTCGCGCAGCAACCGGTAACCGGGGAAGAAGTAGGCATTGGCGATCACCACCCGCCGCTGGGCGCTGCGCAGCACTTGCAGGTAGACCTCTTCGATGTCGGTCTGATGTTCGTGGTTATCCCGGTAGACCAGGCGCACCTGGCCGTCATGGTCGCTGAAGGCCAGTTCGTTGCGACGGCTGCGGCGGCGTTGCCACCAATACTTGGCCCGGGACGGACGGCCGCTTTGCAGCAGGGCGAAGTGATGGATGTCCACCACCGCCGGCCCCTTGATCTCCACGGAATAGTCCTGCTTGGCCTCGGGGCCGAAATCCCCCAAGTGGTCGGCGGAAAAGTTGATCCCGCCGATGAAGGCAATCACCCCATCCACCACCACGATCTTGCGGTGCAGGCGGCGGAACCAGTTGGTGCGGATACCCAGGTGCCGGGGCGCCGGGTCGAACATCTGCAAGCGCACCCCGGCGTCGCTCAACGAGGCCAGGAAAGCGGTGGTCAACTCACCGCAGCCGAAGCCATCGAGGCTGACGGTGATGCGCACGCCACGCTGGGCGGCTTCCACCAGCAGGTCCCGCAGTTCGTAGCCGACCTTGTCCTCGAACAGAATGAAGGTCTCAAGCAGGATTTCTGTTTCGGCCCGGCGAATGGCCTCGAAGACCCTGGGGAAATATTCCTCGCCGTTTTCCAGCAGTGTGACGCGATTGTTGCCGTGCCAGCCGTATTCGATATCGGCCAGCGCCGGGTTGCGTTCGGTGGGCGTCGTGTCGACCTGTTCCACCGTCGCCTTGTCCATCGTCGCGCTCATAATTCGATCTCCACCGACAGCGGTGCATGGTCGGAAAGGTGCGACCAGGGACGTACGTTCAACACCTTGGGATGATGGGCCTTGAGGTTGCGCACGTAGATGCGGTCCAGGCGCAGGATCGGCAGGCGCGCCGGAAAGCTGCGGGCCGGCTTGCCCCACTGTTCGGCGAACACTTCCCGCAGGCCGCAGGGTTCGAGCAGTTCACTGGCTTTGCCGCGCCAATCGTTGAAGTCGCCGGCAACGATCACCGGTGCCTCGGGCGGCAGTTCGCTCAAGCGTTGGCAAAGCAGCTTGAGTTGCTCGACACGATGCCCTTCGCGCAGCCCCAGGTGGACGCAGATGGCATGCACATCCTGCCCATCGCCCGGCAGGCGCAGCACGCTGTGGAGCATGCCGCGGTTTTCATGGCCGCTGATGGACACGTCCAGATTGTCGTGGCGGATGATCTGGAATTTCGACAACAACGCATTGCCATGGTCGCCCGCCGGGTACACCGCGTTGCGCCCATAGGCGAATTGAGGCCAGAGGGTATCGGCGAGGAATTCGTATTGCGGCATGCTCGGCCAATTGCTGTAGCGCTGGGGATGGTGTTCGTGGGTGCCGTGGACTTCCTGCAGGAACACTACGTCGGCGGACACACTGCGCACCGCTTCGCGCAGTTCCGGCAGGATGAAGCGCCGGTTCAGGGCGGTGAAGCCCTTGTGGGTGTTGACGGTCAGCACGGTGAAACGGCTGACCCGGTCGAGATCCTGAGCCCCTTGTCGGGTCGGCTCGCAGGTCGCTTCGCTGGTTTGCGGACGGTTCATGGCAACACCCCTTCGGCCGGTCGCTGGCCGGGCGCGGTGGCGAGGTCCTTGTCCAGATGGAAACGTTCCAGCAAATGGCGTGCGTCGTAGGGCGCGCGGACTTTGATGTCGTTGTCGAAATAGCAGAACACTTCCCGGCTCTTGCGTGCCCGGGGTTTCTTGTCCGGGTCGATCAGGTGCGCGTCGCTCGGCTGCTTGCCGTGGCTCCAGGCCTCGATCCGGTCGCCCCAACGCTTCAACGCCTCGTCGGTGTAGCCGCTGGCGTACAACTCCTCGGCGCCGTGCAGGCGCAGGTAGACGAAATCGCTGGTGACGTCTTCGCGATAGGGCCATTTGCCGGCCGTGTCGGCGATCACCAGGGCCACGTCGTAGCGCTTGAGCAACGTGATGAAGTGGGGGTCGATAAAACTCTCATGACGGATTTCCACGGCGTGGCGCAGCGGCCGCTTTTTATCGGTCTCGGTGCTGGCATGGCCGTCCAGGCGCGGCTCATGCTCCCGGGCCAGGGCGGCGGCGCCTTCGGTGTCGTGGGGCAATTGCTTGAGGAAGTCTTCGAACAGCTCGGGGTCGAACTTGAAGCTGGGTGGAAACTGCCAGAGGATCGCCCCCAGTTTTTCCTTGAGTTCCAGCACGCCGGAGGCGAAGAAGTTGGCCAAAGGTTTGCGGATGTCCCGCAGGCGCTTGATGTGGGTGATGAAGCGCGGGGCCTTGACGCTGAACACGAAGCCGGGCGGCGTCTCGGCATACCACTGGGCATACCGTTCGGGGCGTTGCAGGGCGTAGAACGATCCATTGATTTCGATACTGTTGACCGCTCGCGAGGCAAATTGCAGTTCCCGTTTCTGGGTCAACCCCTTCGGGTAGAAATCCCCCCGCCAAGGCGTGTAGCGCCAGCCGGAAATGCCAATGTGGATCGCCGTCATGTATCCCTCCCGTGCCAATGACCTCGTACCGCCTGTGTCTTTTGATGACTGTCGCGGAGCCTGGAAAGTTTCGATGGGATGCCCGGTGGCAGTGAATACTGTCGGGGCGAGGGGCTCCCTGCTGGACTACGCCTGTAGGAGCTGTCGAGTGCAACGAGGCTGCGATCCTGTCCCAGACAATTGAATCGCGAGTGAAAGCTCAAGATCAAAAGATCGCAGCCTTCGGCAGCTCCTACAGAGATTTATTGGCTCTCGATGCTCACATCCCGCCAAAACCGAACTTGCCGGCCCAATATTGATCAGTTCCTTACCGATCCCGTGTGAAGGAGCCTCGCGTTTTGTCTCGATTGAGCACTGTATTGCTGCTGTTCTTGCTGGCGCTGACCGGCACCAGCGCCTACGGGACCGCCGCTGTCCCTGGCACCACCAAGCCCGATGAACCGCCCGCCGAACCTGCGCCGCTGGTACAGGGCGGTTTATTGGGGGCCATCAGTTCGAGCATCGACGACGTCCAGGACAAACTCGACCTCAACCAAAGCCTGGTGGATGCCTGGCGCCTGCGGGCGGACCGGGCGGCGGACGAGGTGGACCGGCTGGTGGACCAGACGTCCCGTTCGTCCTGGCGCGTGGCAGGGGATTTCCTGTTGTTGTCCAGTGTCTGGATCGGCGCGTTTGCGGTTATCTGGTCCGCGGCGCGGTTGTTGTTGCGACATCTGGGCCACCGGCGCTGGCTGCGCACCCGCCGGCGCTTGCGCGACCTGCTCGGTTATCTGCTGCCGTACACCGCTGCGGCATTGATCTGCCTGCCGTTGACCCTCTATGTCAGTCACTTTCTGCAAGTCTCGGTCGGTCGCGCCCTGGCGTTGTGCTTCGCCTACGCCACCAGCAGCGGTATTTTTTCCACCTCGGTGTTGCTGTGCGTGATCGTGATGTTCAACGCCGGCCACAAACGCCGGGCGGTGGCGATGATCCGGCGTTTCAGCCCCCGACCGTTGTTCCTGATCGGCTTTCTCGCCGCCCTCAGCGATGCCCTGACCAGTCCGCAGATCGCCCGGCAACTGGGCGGCAACATCACCAGCAGCGTCGCGGTGTTCACCGGGTTGTCGGCGTCGATCATCTTTGGCTGGCTGGTGATCCGCATGCGCCGCCCGGTGGCGCACCTGATCCGCAACCGCCCCCTGGCCCAGCGCTTGAAACAACCGGCCTTGCAGGAGTCGTTGCGGATTTTCTCCGGGCTCTGGTATTGGCCGATCCTGTTGATGGTGCTGGTGTCGGCGGTGAGCCTGATCGGTGTCGGCGAGGACAACCAGAAAGCCCTGCGTTGCGCGTTGTTCACCACGATCCTGCTGATTGCGATGGTGTTCCTCAGCACGGTGTTCCAGCACATCTTCAAGTCGCCCAAGGCCGAGGCCATCCAACGCAACAGCGCCTACAAGGGCCGGCTGTTGAGCTTGCTGCATGCGTTGTTGCGGATCGTCATGGCGGTGGCATTCATTGAAATCCTCGGGCGGATCTGGGGCATTTCCCTGTTCGAGTTCGCCTCGCGCAATGCCGTGGGCCGGGCGATCAGTGATTCCTTGAGCCGTATCGGCCTGATTTTCCTGATGACCTGGCTCACGTGGGTGGTGCTCGACACGGCAATCCAGGAAGCCTTGAAGCCGCCACTGAACAAACGCGGCGCCCGCCAGCCCAGCACCCGGGTCAAGACCATCCTGCCGCTGTTGCGCAACGCGGCGAAAATCATCCTGGTGGTGATTTGCGCGATCACCACCATGGCCAACCTGGGTATCAACGTCGCGCCGTTGCTGGCCGGTGCCGGGGTGGTGGGCTTGGCGATCGGTTTCGGTTCGCAGCAACTGGTGCAGGACGTGATCACCGGGCTGTTCATCATCATTGAAGACACGCTATCCATCGGCGACTGGGTGGTGCTCGACTCCGGCCACGCCGGCACCGTCGAAGGCCTGACCATCCGCACCCTGCGCCTGCGCGACGGCAAGGGTTTCGTGCACTCGGTGCCGTTCGGCCAGATCAAGGCGGTGACCAACCAGTCCCGGCAATTCGCCTTTGCGTTTTTCTCCGTGCAATTCACTTACGACACCGATGTCGACCAGGCCATCGAGCTGATCCGCGAGGCCGGGCGTTCGATCGCCGAAGACCCGTTTCTCAAGTTCAACCTGCAAGGGCCGCTGGATGTGTTCGGCGTGGACAAGATGGACCTCAACGGCGTGGTGCTCACGGCGCAGTTCCGCACCGTGTCGGGTGGGCAATATGCGGTGAGCCGGGCGTTCAACCAGCAGTTGAAGAAGCTTGTGGATAACCACCCGGCGGTGCACTTTGCGCAGACTTATCCACAGCAGGTGATGTTGCCGCAGCGGCTTGTAGCCGAGTCGAAAGTGGGCGATGAGGTGTCTGGTCCGCCGCAATAATGGCCGGGTTGTATGGCGAGGCTTATGGCCTCATCGCGAGCAGGCTCGCTCCCACAGAGGACTGCGTTTCTTCAGATGGAATGCGATCAAACTGTGGGAGCGAGCCTGCTCGCGATGGGGCCAGCTCAGCCACCCTCAACCTTTCTGGATCAGCTTGCTACGGACTTCAGCCATCCCCTGCTGATCCAATTCCATCCAGAAAACCGGCTTGCCAGCGATCAACGCCGCCACCGGCAACCCGTCCCGATACACCAGCCGATTGCTCGCCAGCGCCGGCACTTTCGCCCCCGGCAGCAAGGTGCCGGCCAGGTTCAGCGGGTCGACCCCGCACACCGCCACCAAGCTGCCGTCGGTGGGGCGGCGGCGGGTTTCGCGCAGCAACGCAATCGCTTCGGGCAGGGCGAACTGTTCCCCCGCCAGGCCGCTGACGAACCGCCCACCACGAATATCGCCCCGCGCCTCCAAACGATGGAAAGTGCGCAATAGCTCGCGCCAACTCGGCAGCCACTCGGCCTCCCGCTCCAGCAAGCGCCAGAACACCACGCCATAGCGCCGGAGCAAGGTCATGGCGATGTGTTCCAGAGTCTCCGGCGCAGTGGGCGTCGGGCGGTTGCCTTCCACGGGGGCGGGTTGGCTGCGGCGCAACAAGGCCCAGCGCCCGGCGTCGTCCATGCCGCCGACAAACGCGCCGCGGCCGCGCCGGCTGCTGCGGGCCTGGCGTTTGCTGGCCGGGGTGATCAGCGCGCGCAAGCCGGCAAAGCTGTCGGCATTCACCAACCCGGCGCCCACCAGTTCCTGCAAGGCGATTTCCAGTTCGCTGCGCAGCAGGTGGGCTTCATGGGCCAGCTCATCGAAAAACAGCGCGCCATGCTCGCTCAGGGCCTGATGGACTTTCTGCGTCTTGGGCGACAACTCCTCAAGGGCCGTTTGCCCGGCCAGGCTGCTCCACAACGCCACCTGGCTGCGCGGCAGCAACACCACCGGCGTACTGCGCAGGGCACTGGCGGACGGCTTCTGGCGCGCGCTCAGGCGGGTCCATACCCACTTGCCGCTGCGGCACAACTCATCGAGCCAACCGGGCGAATAGTCCTTGATCCGCCCGGGCAACAGGTCGCTGTCCCAGGCTGAGGCGGCGGCCGGGTAGCCTTCGAACTGGCCGAGGATCGACGGCAGCACGGCATTGCCCCGGCCCTGGGTGGACGACGACAGGTGCTGCCAGTCGAACAGGAAGCGCATGAAGTCCTGCAACATCACCGGCTCGATTTCCCGGCGCAGGCGCTTGACCGTGTAGCGATGGATCCGCGCCAGTAAATGCCGCTCGCACCATTCCTCCTGGCCGGTGCCCGGCGTGAAGCGCCCACGCAGCACGTAGCCTTGCTGCTCGAGCTGCGCCAGGGCCTGGGTGACCTGCGGGGTCGACAACCCCAGCGGGTAGGCGATGGCCTTCAACGGCAGCGGACCGAAGGCACTGAGCCGGGCGCGGAGCACTTCCACCAGGGCTTCGTCAACGTTCCAGGCTTCATCGAAATCGGCCAGCGGGGTCAGCGCCGGTTCCCAGCGAGCCTGTGGATAAAGGGCTTGCAAGCAGCTCAGGCGTTCCAGCGGCACCCACAGTCCCCGCTCGGCGCTGATCTGTATGTGGCTGGCGCGACCACTCGCGGCCAGTGCCCGCAGCCAATCCCGCCACGATGGGTGGGCGTCGGCTTCGCTGTCGGCGATGCAGGCCAGGCTCATCAAGGCTTCGTGCATCTCATCGAGATTGGCCGGCGTCGGCCAGGCTTCATCCCGCACCGACTGGATGGCTTCGGCGTCCAGCGCGCCAAGGTCGTCGGTGGATTGTGGATCGCTCCAGCGCCGGTTGATCACCGCCTGGGTCCGCCGTTCTTCCAGCGGTGCGTCGTCGAGAAAGGTGTAGGGACGGGCGCTGAGGATTTCTGCCGCCAGCGGCGAGGGCGCCGGCAGGTCGCGGCTGATCAGGCGAATCTGGCCCGCTTCCATGCGCCGCAACAGCGCCAGCCAACCTTCGCTGTCCATGGCTTCGTGCAGGCAATCGTCGAGGGTCTGTTCCACCAGCGGGTGATCGGGGATCTCCCGCTCGCCGGCCAGGTTTTCCAGGCAGGCGATCTGGTCCGGAAACACGCTGGCGATCAGGTCTTCGCTTTTCATCCGCTGGATCTGCGGGGCGACTTTGCGCCCGCCGGTGTAGCGCGGCAGGGCCAGGGCCACGCCAGCGTTCCAGCGCCAGCGCACGCCGAACAGCGGTGCATCCAGCACCGCCTGGACCAGGATCTGTTCGGCGCTGTGGCTGTTCAGGTAGCGCCAGACTTCGTCCAGTTCGAAGCTGTGGCTGGTGGAGAGCGAGAGCACGATGGCGTCTTCACTGGCGGCGGCCTGCAATTCGAAGTTGAAGGTGCGGCAGAAGCGCTTGCGCAAGGCCAGGCCCCAGGCGCGGTTGATGCGGCTGCCGAAGGGCGTGTGGATGATCAGTTGGGTGCCGCCGGATTCGTCGAAAAACCGCTCCATCAGCAGCGTATCCTGGGACGGCAGGGCGCCGAAGGCCAGGCGCGCCGGGGCCAGGTAATCGATCAATTGTTCGGCGCTGGCGAGGTTCAGGCGCAAGGTGCCGGTCAGCCAGTCGAGGGCCGGTTGCAGGTTGCCCGGCGTGGCGCCGAGCAGGTGATCAAGCTGGGCTTGCAGGCGGGCCACGGCCAAAGACAATTCGTCGCTGCGCCCCGGGGCTTCGCCGAGCCAGAACGGAATGGTCGGCGGTTGGCCCTGGGCGTCCTCGACCCGCACACGACCGGCCTCGACGCGGATGATGCGATAGGACGTATTGCCCAGTTGGAACACATCGCCGGCAATGCTCTCCACCGCGAAGTCTTCGTTGACGCTGCCGATGTTCAAGCCCTGGGGTTCGAGCAGCACGCTGTAGTCGGCGTTGTCCGGAATAGTGCCGCCGCTGGTCACCGCCGTCAGTTTGCTGCCCCGGCGCCCGCGCAGGGTCCGGGTCACGGCGTCGCGGTGCAGGTAGGCGTTGCGCACGCCCTGGCGGCCATTGAGGCCTTCGGCGAGCATCTGCAACAGCGCCTGGTAATGCCCTTCGTCCAGCTCGGCGTAGGGCGAGGCGCGGCGGAAGGTTTCCAACAGCGCCTGTTCCGGCCATTCCTGGCAACTGACTTCGGCGACGATCTGTTGGGCCAGCACATCCAGCGGCGCCTTGGGGATGTGCAGGATGTCGAGTTCGCCACGGCGCACGCAATCGAGCAGGGCGGCGCATTCGATCAAGTCGTCGCGGGTGGTGGCGAACAGGCGGCCCTTGGGCGTGCCGCCGACCTGATGGCCCGAGCGTCCGACTCTTTGCAGGAACGCCGAGATCGAACGGGGCGAGGCAATCTGGCAGACCAGATCGACATCGCCGATATCGATGCCCAGTTCCAGGGAGGCGGTGGCGATCAGTACCTGCAGTTCGCCGCGCTTGAGGCGTTGTTCGGCGTCGAGGCGAAATTCCTTCGCCAGGCTGCCGTGGTGGGCGGCCACGGCGTCCTTGCCCAGGCGTTCGCTCAGATGGCGACTGAGGCGTTCGGCCAAGCGCCGCGTGTTGACGAACACCAGGGTGGTGCGATGCTCTCGGGCCAGCTCGGCGAGGCGGTTGTAGACCAGCTCCCACACGTCATTGGCCATCACCGCCGACAGCGGCACCGGTGGCACCTCGATGTCCAGGTCCCGGGGACGGGCGTGGCCGATGTCGACGATTTCACAGGCGCGGCCTTCACCGACGAGAAAGCGTGACACCGCTTCGATGGGCTTTTGCGTGGCCGACAGGCCGATGCGCATCAGGGGTTCGGCGCACAGGGCTTGCAGGCGCTCCAGGCTCAAGGCCAGGTGGCTGCCGCGCTTGCTGGCGGCGATGGCGTGGATTTCATCGACGATCACCGTGCGGGTGCTGGCGAGCATCTGCCGGCCGGAGTCGGAACCGAGCAGCACGTAGAGCGATTCGGGCGTGGTCACCAGGATGTGCGGCGCAGTCTTGCGCATCGCCGAGCGGTCTTTTTGCGGCGTGTCGCCGGTGCGTACGGCGGTGGTGATCGGCAAGGGTGGCAAGCCCATTCGTTGCAACTGCTCGGTGATGCCGGCCAGGGGATTCTGCAGGTTGATCTGGATATCGTTGCTCAGGGCCTTGAGCGGCGAGACATACACCACCAGGGTCTGGTCCGGCAGGCCTCCTTGTTCCAGGCCGCGGCGCACCAGGTCATCGAGCACCGCGAGAAACGCGGTCAAGGTCTTGCCCGAGCCGGTGGGCGCCGCGACCAGCACCGAGCGCCGCTGGCCGATCAACGGCCACGCCCGGGCCTGGGCGGCCGTGACCGCCGGGAAGGTCTGGCTGAACCAGGCGCGAACGGCGGGGTGAAAGCCTGCCATGGCGTGGTCGGCTGCAAGGGGCAGATTCATAGGGCAGTTTATGCGGGCGGAGCGGGGGAGATGCAAGTACCGGCTGAGATCTGCATCGCCTGTCAGGGCCTCATCGCGAGCAAGCTCGCTCCCACAGGAGATATCAGTGCCTATGCGATCCCTGTGGGAGCCGAGCTTGCTCGCGATAGCGGCCTCAAGGCGCACACAAATGCCGGATCCACACTTTACGGGTGACGGTTGCGCACTAAACCCGCAAAATGCAACGATTCCGGCAACGCCTGCGGGCGTTGTCGACCCAATTTTTGTGCCAATAGAGTGGGCCTGCTGACTTTATGCGAATGCGCCTTATGTTACTGGGCGGCGGAAATGCCCTTGGGCAGGCGCTGATTCGCCTCGGTGCAGAAGAAGACATCGGTTTTCTTGCCCCCCGCCCGCCCGAAGACGGCTGGGATGCCGCGAGCCTGACGCAGCTGCTCGACGACACCCGGCCGGACGCCTTGATCAACCTGGCGTACTACTTCGACTGGTTCCAGGCCGAGGCCGTCAGCGAGCAGCGCCTGGCCGGCCAGGAGCGCGCTGTCGAGCGTCTGGCCGGGCTGTGCCAGCATCACAACATCATCTTGCTGCAACCGTCGAGCTATCGGGTGTTCGACGGTTCCCGTGCCACGGCCTACAGCGAGAAGGACGAGCCCGTGCCCCTGGGCGTGCGCGGCCAGGCGCTGTGGCGGATCGAGCAAAGCGTGCGCGCCACCTGCCCGCAGCATGTGTTGCTGCGTTTTGGCTGGCTGCTGGACGACAGCGCCGATGGCACCCTCGGCCGTTTCCTGGCCAGGGCCGAGCAACCCGAAGAGCTGTTGTTGGCTGACGACCGCCGGGGCAATCCGACGCCCGTGGACGATGCCGCGCGGGTGATCATTTCGGTGCTCAAGCAACTCGATTGCGCGGCGCCGCTGTGGGGCACCTATCATTACGCCGGGCATGAGGCGACCACGCCACTGGCGCTGGGCCAGGCGATCCTCACCGAAGCCCGCGCCCTGCATCCGCTGGCCATCGAGTCGCCCACGCCCCAGGCCCATGCCGCACGGCCGGACGCCGCGGAAGAACCGCAGCACGCGGTGCTGGCCTGCAAGAAAATTCTGCACACTTTCGGGATCAAGCCCCGCGCCTGGCGCGCAGCACTCCCGGGCTTACTGGATAGGTTTTATCGCCATGGCTGAAGGCCCTGTTTTAATCACCGGCGGCGCGGGTTTCATTGGTTCGCACCTGACCGACGCCTTGCTCGCCAAGGGGCATGCGGTGCGTATCCTCGATGACCTGTCCACCGGCAAGCGCAGCAACCTGCCGCTGGACAACCCGGCGGTCGAACTGATCGAAGGCGACGTCGCCGATGCCGCCCTGGTGGCCCGGGCCATGGCCGGTTGCAGCGCCGTGGCGCACCTGGCTGCGGTGGCCTCGGTGCAAGCCTCGGTGGATGACCCGGTGCGTACGCACCAGAGCAATTTCATCGGCACCCTGAATGTCTGCGAAGCCATGCGCCAGAGCGGGGTGAAGCGGGTGCTGTTCGCTTCCAGCGCAGCGGTCTACGGCAACAACGGCGAAGGCGAGTCCATCGACGAGGAAACCCCCAAGGCCCCGCTCACGCCCTATGCTTCGGACAAGCTCGCCAGCGAGTTCTACTTCGATTTCTATCGCCGCCAGCACAACCTGGAGCCGGTGGTGTTCCGCTTCTTCAACATCTACGGCCCGCGCCAGGATCCGTCCTCGCCGTATTCCGGGGTCATCAGCATCTTCAGCGAACGGGCACAGAAGGGCCTGCCGATCACCGTATTCGGCGACGGCGAGCAGACCCGGGACTTTGTCTATGTCGAAGACTTGGTGGACTTGCTGGTGCAGGCCATCGAGAAGCCCGAGGTGGAAGTGGGCGCGGTGAACGTCGGCTGGAACCAGGCCACGACCCTGAAGCAGATGCTCCAGGCCCTGGCCGCCGTGGTGGGCGACCTGCCACCGATCAGCTATGGCCCGGCGCGTTCCGGCGACATTCGCCATTCCCGGGCCGACAACCACCGGTTGGTGCAGCGCTTCAGCTTCCCACAGCAAACGCCGCTGAGTGTGGGGTTGGCGCGGTTGCTGGGGCGCTAAAGCTTAAAACTGTGGGAGCGAGCCTGCTCGCGATAGCGGTTCATCAGTCAACATGAATGCTGGCTGATCCACCGCAATCGCGAGCAGGCTCGCTCCCACAAGTGCTTTTAGACTGGAGTGAGGCTTAGAACTTGTAGCCCAACCCCACCATGTAGATGAACGGATCCACATCGATATTCACCTTGGCCCGGGTACCACCGGCCACGGCGTTGTTGTCCACATAGGCGGTAGTGTCAATGTCGATGTAGCGGATCTGGCCGTTGATCATGATGTTGTCGGTCAGCATGTAGTCGGCACCGACCTGCCAGGCCATGCCCCAGCTGTTTTTCGCCCGGAAGTTGCTGAAGCCATTGGCGCTGGCTTCGCTGCCGACGTGTTCGTCGTAGATCCAGGTGTAGTTGATACCGGCACCGACATAGGGTTGGAACGCCGACTTGGCGTCGAGCGGGTAGTAGACCAGGCTCAGTGTGGGCGGCAGGTGCTTGAGGGTGCCGAGCTTGCCATTGGCCGCGCCGAGGGCGGTGCCTTTGATTTTCACGTCGTGCTCGAACGGCGAGGCCGCCAGCAGTTCGATACCCCAATTGTTGGTCAGCATGTAGGCGAAGTTCAGGCCCAGTTGCGTATCGCTGCTCATGGTCGCCTTGCCGCCCAGGTCGGCGCCGGCCAGCGGACCACGGTCGACCTTGACGCTGGAGCTGTCGGCCTCTGGATTGACGGTGATAGCGCCGGCGCGAACGATGATGTCACCGGCCGTATGGGCCTGGGCGAGCGGGGCTGCGAGCGCGAGGGCGACGAGGGAGGCGCTGAGCAAGGACTTGTGCATGGGGGCTCCAGAGGACATTTCAAAATTGATGTCCTATGGTAAGGAGGCGCCTGGCCCGGTCTTTTGACACAGCTCAATGAGTCTTGGTCGATTAATTGACCCAGCTCAATGAAATGATGATGAGCAAGCCTTGACGGCCCCATCGCGAGCAAGCTCGCTCCCACACAGGTCGCATAGGCACTGAGATCTCCTGTGGGAGCGAGCTTGCTCGCGATAGCTATCTGACGGACTGCCCATCACTACCCGATTCACTCCGGCAACTCATACACATAAATCTTCTGCGCCTCCATCTGATATCCCGCATCGGCCAGTTCGCTGGTGGACGGCTTGACCTGCATCGGCCCTTCGACCCAGTACGGCTGGTACAGCTCGTCGAGCTTCACGCCGACCTCGCTTTTCACATGCACGATCTGGTTCGACGGCGGTGGCGGCACGTGGATGCAGGCGCCGAAATACGGCACCAGCAGGAAGTCCGTGGTGCGACCTTCCTCGCTGACTTCCAGCGGCACGATGTAGCCTGGCAAGCGAATCTGCTGGCCATCGAGGGCCTTGACCACCGGCGCGTTGGGCAAATCCTGCTTGGCGGCTGGAGCGGACTCGGCGGCCAGGGCGTCGCTCATCTTCGACAGGTCGTGCAGGGGCGTCATGTTCGGCACTTCCGGCGGTGCATCCGGCGGGATCATTTCCGACCAGGCCAGGTCCCTCGGCTCGGCCGCCCACAGCGGCAGGGCGACCATCATCAACAGTGCAAGCAGGGCGCGGGGCATCTTCAAGGTCCTCATAGACGGATCGACAGGCCGTCGGCCAACGATTGGCGATAGGCGCGCCAGGCCGGCACGCTGCCCATCAGCAGGGCGGCGACCAGGATGCCCGCCAGCAGCGTCCATTCATATTCGCTCGGCCAGCCCAGGGGCAAGTACAAACCGTAGGCCGACTGCACGTAGCCCTGGGCGGCGGCGATGCCGATGTACAGCAACGCCAGCCCGGCGATGACCCCGGCCAGCGCCAGGGCAAAGGCTTCGAACACCAGCAGCGTCGCGATGTGCCACGGCCTCGCGCCCACCGAACGCAGGATCGCCATTTCCCGGCGACGCTCGTTGAGGCTGGTGAGGATCGCCGTGAGCATGCCGATCAACCCGGTCAGGACCACGAACAGCGAAATCACGAACAAGGCCTTTTCCGCCGTGCCCATCAGGCTCC
Source organism: Pseudomonas sp. NFACC13-1 (assembly GCF_900104425.1). NCBI lineage: Bacteria > Pseudomonadati > Pseudomonadota > Gammaproteobacteria > Pseudomonadales > Pseudomonadaceae > Pseudomonas > Pseudomonas sp. NFACC13-1. The sequence continues at coordinate 48,044 of NZ_FMXV01000028.1, forward strand.
ACAACTCCTGCAGTGCTACGCCGGGGAGGATGGCCAGCAGCGGTTCGCCACGGAACTCATTGATCTCGCGCTGCAAGGCGAAGGTCGAAATCTTGCTGTTGAGGCCGAGCATGAACGCGGTGATCGCTTGGGGCGTGAGGTCCATGTTGCGGGCCTGGTCGGCGCTGATGCGCCCATTGCCCTGGGCCGGCACGCCGTTCTTCCAGTCGATGTGGATCGCCTCCATGCCGCCGAGGCTGATGTGCAGCGTACGATCCACCGGGGTGCCGGTGCGCTTGAGAATCCCGACCACGGTGAAGGGCTTGTCGTCATGCTTGACCAGGCTGATTGCCGCCACGCCGTGGGCCAGCACCAGTTTGTCGCCGAGCTTGTAGTGCAGCGCCTCGGCCACTTCGGCACCGAGCACCACTTCGAACGGATCGCTGGCGAAAGCCCGGCCATCGGCCAGTTCCAGGTGTTGCTGACGGCCGTACTGGTAATGCTCGAAGTAGGCCTCGGTGGTGCCCATCACCCGGTAGCCGCGATGGGAATCGCCCAGGGACATGGGGATCGCCCACTTCACTTTCGGGTTCTTGGCGAACTGTTCGAAGCTGTCCCAGCGGATGTTGTTGGTGGCGTTGCCGATGCGAAACACCGAATACAGCAGCAGGTTCACCGATCCGGAGCGGGCACCGACGATCAGGTCGGTGCCGCTGATGGTGCTGGCGAAACTGGCTCGCGCCTCGGTGCGCACTCGCTCCACCGCCAGTAACAGACAGACCGAGAGGGCGATGGCAAACGCGGTGAGGATCGCCGTGAAGCGGCGGTTCGCCAGGCTGGCCATGGCTAGACGGAACAAATACATCTCAGACCTCGAGTGGCGTGGCGGCGCGATTGAGATCGGCCAGCGAGAGGTGGCGGTCGAACAGCGACGCCAGGCTCTGGTCATGGCTGACGAACAACAGGCTCGACCCGGCCTCGCGGCATTCGGCGAACAACAGCCGCAGGAAGTTTTCCCGGGCGTCGTAGTCCAGGGCTGAAGTCGGTTCGTCGGCGATCACCAGTTCCGGTTGACCGATCAAGGCCCGGGCGGCGGCGACCCGTTGTTGCTGGCCGATGGACAACGAGTCGGCGCGACGCTCCAACAGGTTCGGATCGGTCAAGCCCAGGTGGGCCAGCAGCGTGGCGGCCGCTTGATCGACACTGCCATGGCGCTGGCTGGCCCGCTGCGCGCGCAGTTTCGAGAAGTGGCAGGGCAGTTCGACGTTCTCCCGTACCGAGAGAAACGGCAGCAGGTTGAACTGCTGGAAAATATAACCGGTATGGTCCACGCGAAAGCGGTCGCGGCGGCCGGCGGTCAGTTCGCTGAGTTCCTGGCCGAGCAGGCGGATGCTGCCGCGATCCGGCGTTTGCACCCCGCCCAACAGCCCCAGCAGCGTGGTCTTGCCGCTGCCACTCGGGCCCTTGAGGAACAAGGTTTCACCCACTTCCAGGCGAAACGCCGGGATATCCAGCAAGGGCGGATGCCCGGGCCAACTGAAGCCCAGGTCGGACAGTTCGATGAGTGCTTGGGTCATATGAAACCGGTCAGATCAAGGTGAACCCCTGTGGGAGCGAGCTTGCTCGCGATAGCGCTGGGTCAGGCTACATCTGTATTGGATGTGCCGGCCTCATCGCGAGCAAGCTCGCTCCCACATCGGGTTTTGCGGTGAATCAAAATTTCAGGGTTGGCGCCTTGGCCGTCACTTCCACGCCTTGTTGGCCACTCGGGCTGATCAGTTGTACCTGAATTTTCTGGGTGGCCGGGAAGGTTTTGAACAGTGTCGCCAGGTCCAGGTTCTTCAATGCACCAGCGGCGGCGCAGGTGAACTGATAGTGGGCATGGATCTCACTGTGCTCGTGGTGTTCGTCGCCATCGGCGTCTTCGTCATGGTCTTCGTGGTCCGGTTCATCGCCGAACAACGGGCTTTCCAGTTCCTGTTGGGCCACGCTGCACTTGGCGGCGGCCGGCAGGTTGAACAACGCCAGCGGCTTGTCCAACAGCGCCCGTACCGCGGCGACCTTGGCCTTGTCGGCATCGCTGGTGGCGGCATGTTCGAAGCCCACCAGGTTCATCGCCGGGCTTTCCAGCTCCAGCTCCAGGGTCTGGCCATCCAGGGCAGCGTTCAGTCGAGCAACGCCGTGTTCATGGGCGCCGAGGCTGCCATGTTCGTGATCATGGTCGTGGTCATGCTCCACCGCCGCATGAGCGACAGCCAATGGCAGCAGGGCGAACGGCAAAGCGAGAAGCAGACGACGCATGACGAGTCTCCGAAAAGGTTATGTAATCTTATAACGAAAGTGCGGAGAGTTTGACCGTCTGCTTGGCGTCGCGCAAGGGCCATGGGAGCATGCGTACATGAAATATTCAGGAGCACGGTGATGTTGCGGATACGCGGAACCGTCGGCGAATGGCCGGTGGACTTGACGATCGAAATGGATGAGGGCGACTGGGCGCAGCTCGGCGCGCAGTTGCAAGTGGCCAAATCCGAAAGTGCAGCGGCACCGGCGGCCAAACCGACGAACCAGGACGATGCCCAATGGCAGATCGCCAAGGAACTGCTGCGCAAGGCCGGCCAACTGAGCGGTCCGGACCTGCTGGAGCAGCTCGAAGGCCTGACCGGCAGCGCCTCGGCGGGCAAGCGCCTGTTGGTGCGCCTGCGCCATAGCCCGGATGTAAAAGTCATCAGTGGCGGCGACACACCACTCTATAGCTGGCACGAAACCGCGTAGGAGCTGACGAGCGAAGCGAGGCTGCGAGCTTTCCCCAGACGCTTGAGTCTCAAGCAAAAGATCAAAAGATCGCAGCCTTCGGCAACTCCTACAGGGGAGTCAATACAACGCCGCGAACAGCTTGCGGCGATAGGTCGTCACCAGCGGATGGTCGTTGCCCAGCAGTTCGAATACCTGCAGCAAGGTCTTGTGGGGCAGGCCTTCGCTGTAGCCGCGGTTACGCACGAACAGCTTGAGCAGCGCATCGAGGGCCGCTTCGTACTGTTGGCGCGCCAGTTGCTGGATCGCCAGTTGGTACACCGCTTCGTCGTCTTGCGGGTCTTTCGCCAGGCGCGCCTTGAGGTCGGCGGCGTCCGGCAGGTGCTTGGCCAGGCCGAGGAACTGGATCTGCGCCTTGGCACCGGCGAGGGCGGCCTTGTGCTCATCGCTTTTCACCGCGTCGAGCACGGTCTGCGCTTCGTCCAGCTCGCCGCGCTCGGTCAGGCAGCGGGCATACAGGATCAGCGCCTTGGCGTTGGTGTTGTCTTCACCCAGCAACACGGTGAGCACGGCTTCGGCGTCGGCGAAACGACCGTCGTCGAACAGCGCCTGGGCCTGTTCGAACGGGTCGGCGGCGGCCGGCGGTGGCATCTGCACATGGGGTTCGAGCATCGTGCGTACCGCCGACTCCGGCTGGGCACCGGCAAAGCCGTCGACGGGCTGACCGTCCTTGAACAACACCACCGTCGGCAGGCTGCGAATGCCGAAGCGGGCCACAATGTCCTGCTCGATGTCGCAGTTGACCTTGGCCAGCAGCAATTCGCCTTGATAGCTCTCGGCAATGGTTTGCAGCATTGGCATCAGAGCCTTGCACGGCGCACACCACTCGGCCCAGAAATCCACCAGTACCGGTTTGTGGAAAGAATTCGCGATCACCGATTGGTCGAAATCGGCGGTGGTGGCGTCGAAGATGTAGGGCGTTTCCTGAGTCATGGGCAATCTCGTAGAGCGCTTGAATGGGGCAACTATACGGCGTGGTGGGGGGTGGCTGAAAGCGGGGTGGCGGTGAGAGGTGTGTAGATTGGCAGGGCTCCATCGCGAGCAAGCTCGCTCCCACAAGGGATCTCGAGTGTTCATGCGCCCCCTGTGGGAGCGAGCTTGCTCGCGATGCTTTTTAGGGTCAGCGCCGCGCGTGGTACAGGCTCACATGGCGAAACTCTTCCGGCTCGGCCAGGTCCGGCAGGGTCATGGCCTGGAGCATTTCGATGCGCCGGTACAGCGGATGCTGGAAATCCCGCACCCGGGAATCGGCCACCAACGCCTCGCGACCACGACTGAGGAACTGGTCGAGCAGCGGCAGGTTGGCCCGGTCGTAGAGTACGTCGGCGACCAGGATCAGGTCGAAACGATCGGTCTCGGCGAAAAAGTCCGTCGAATAACCCAGCTCCACGCCATTGAGCGCGGCATTGGCCTGGCAGGCGGCAATCGCCAGTGGGTCGAGGTCGCAGGCCACCACTTCCAGGGCTCCGGCCTTGACCGCCGCGATGCCCGCCACGCCGGAACCGGCACCAAAATCCAGCACCCGCTTGCCTTCCACCCACTGCGGCTGCTCGGTGAGGTAGCGGGCCATCGCCAGGCCGCTGGCCCAGCAGAAACTCCAATAGGGCGGCTCGTGGAGAATGCGCCGGGTTTCTTCCGGGCTGAAGGCGCGGTCCATGTTGTCGCCGTCGATCAGCCACAACGTCAAGTCAGCGCCGGGGAGCGGACAAGCCACCAGACGCGCGTCGCCAAGCAATTCACTCAACGCCCGTTGCAGGTCTTGCGGTGCACTCATGGCGCTTTGACGAATTGCAGGGTGCCCAATGCCTGGGTGGTCGGTTGGCTGATGCGTTGTTCCGGCAAGTGCAGGATCAACTGGCCGGACTGGCTGGCGCGGCCACGCAGTTCCACGCGGGCGCCCACCGGGAAGGCTTCCGGGTTGAAGCGCAAACGGAAGGGCAGGGCCTGGTTGGTGCCGATCAGGCTGGAACTGGCGAGCAATTGTTGTGGACGGTCCTTGTCGTCGATCACCAGCAGCGCCAGTTCCACTTCGGCTCCGGCCGGCACGCCTTGCAGGGTGCCGCTGATTTCACGCTGGTACGCCGGTAATGGCCCCAGCTCGGCCGCCTGGCGGGCTTTTTCCTGGGCCTGTTTCGGCGCGGGGGCCGGAGCGGGAGCGGCGGGCTTGGGGGCATCGCTGCTGCACGCCATCAGCAGGCTGAAAAAACTGAGCAAAACGAGCGATCGTAGCGGCATGTGTGGCTCCAGCAAGGTGAATTCCATGGATCTGACGGTAGGCCCGTCTGTATACCGTAAACCCTATGGCTTGTCTTGCCAGTGGGATGCGCTACCATGGCCCTCCCTTTTTTTGTTGCCTGCCACCATGCACTGTCCCTTCTGCGGTGCCAACGACACCAAGGTCATCGACTCGCGACTGGTCGCCGAGGGCGAACAAGTCCGCCGCCGCCGCGAATGCCTGGCTTGCGGCGAGCGTTTCACGACGTTCGAGACCGCTGAACTGGTGTTGCCGCGCCTGATCAAAACCGACGGCAGCCGCCAGCCGTTCGACGAAGAAAAACTGCGCGCCGGCATGCAGCGCGCCTTGGAAAAGCGCCCGGTGAGCGTCGAGCGCCTGGAAGCGGCGCTGGTGCACATCAAGCACAAGCTGCGGGCCACCGGCGAGCGCGAGGTCAAGTCCCTGGTGGTCGGAGAGTTGGTGATGGCCGAGCTGCAGAAGCTCGACGAAGTCGCCTACATCCGTTTCGCCTCGGTATACCGGCGCTTCCAGGACCTGAACGAGTTCCGTGAAGAAATCGACCGCCTGGCCCGCGAACCGGTGAAAGAATGACCGGCCCGGCGCAGCAGGCTGTCCTCGACGCCCACTACATGGCCCGTGCCCTGGAGTTGGCGCGACGTGGTCACTACACCACCGACCCCAACCCCCGGGTCGGTTGCGTGATCGTGCGTGACGGGCAGATTGTCGGCGAAGGCTGGCACATCCGCGCTGGTGAGCCCCATGCCGAAGTCCATGCCCTGCGGGCCGCCGGTGACAACGCCCGGGGCGCCACGGCCTACGTGACCCTCGAGCCTTGCAGTCATCACGGGCGTACCCCGCCTTGTGCCGATGCGCTGGTCAACGCCGGCGTGGCGCGGGTGGTGGCAGCGATGCAGGACCCTAACCCGGCAGTCGCCGGGCGCGGCCTGCAACGCCTGGCCCAGGCCGGCATCGCCACTGAAAGCGGCGTGCTGGAAGGTGAGGCGCGCAAGCTCAATGAAGGTTTTCTCAAGCGCATGGAACAGGGCCTGCCGTTCGTGCGGGTCAAGCTCGCCATGAGCCTGGATGGCCGCACCGCCATGGAAAGCGGCGAAAGCCAGTGGATCACCGGCCCGGCCGCACGTTCGGCGGTCCAACGCTTGCGCGCCCAGGCCAGTGTGGTGCTGACCGGTGCCGATACGGTGCTGGCGGACAACGCCCGGCTGACCGTACGCGCCGATGAACTTGGGCTGGATGCCGAGCAGACTGCGTTGGTCATGAGCCGTCCGCCGTTGCGGGTACTGGTGGACGGGCGCCTGCGGGTGCCCCTGGATGCGGCGTTTTTCAAGGCCGGCCCGGCGCTGGTCGCTACCTGCATGGCGGTGGAAGAACAGTACGCCAACGGTCCTGAATGCATGATCGTGGCGGGCGATGACGGCCAGGTCGATCTGCGTCGGCTGCTGGTGGCGCTGGCTGCCCGGGATGTCAATGAAGTGCTGGTGGAGGCCGGTCCGCGCCTGGCGGGGGCTTTCGCCCGACTGGGGCTGGTGGACGAGTTCCAGATCTTCATCGCCGGCAAATTCCTCGGTTCTTCGGCGCGGCCACTGCTGGACTGGCCGCTGGCGCAGATGAAGGACGCTCCCCAGCTGAAAATCACCGAAATCCGCGCCGTGGGCGATGACTGGCGAGTCATCGCCATTCCCGTTCCACCGGCCAGCGTATAATTCCCGGCTTTCGCTCACGCGGCGGCCCGTTCTCGAGGAGGACTCCATGTTTACCGGCATCATCGAATCCATCGGCAGCATCCGTGCACTCACCCCCAAGGGCGGCGATGTGCGGGTCCACGTCGAAACCGGCAAGCTCGACCTGAGCGACGTCAAGCTGGGCGACAGCATCGCGGTAAACGGCGTCTGCCTGACCGCCGTTGAACTGCCAGGCAACGGCTTCCTGGCGGACGTCAGCCGCGAAACCCTCGACTGCACGGCCATGAACGACCTCAAGAGCGGCAGCCCGGTCAACCTGGAAAAAGCCCTGACCCCCACCACTCGCCTGGGCGGGCACCTGGTCAGCGGCCACGTGGACGGCGTCGGCGAAGTGGTCTCGCGCACGGATAACGCCCGGGCCGTGGAGTTTCGCATCCGCGCCCCGAAGGAACTGGCCAAGTACATCGCCCATAAAGGCTCGATCACCGTCGACGGCACCAGCCTGACGGTCAACGCGGTGGATGGCGCCGAATTCCTGCTGACGATCATTCCCCACACGCTGAGCGAAACCATCATGGCTTCGTACCGGCCAGGTCGCCGGGTCAACCTGGAAGTCGACTTGCTGGCCCGTTACCTGGAACGCCTGCTTATGGGAGACAAGGCCGCAGAGCCTGACTCTTCACAACGGCGGGCCGGTAACATCACCGAAAGTTTTCTGGCCGCCAACGGCTACCTCAAATCCTGACCCAAGGGGGTGCCGCGTGGCGCTCAATAGCATCGAAGAACTGGTTGAAGACATCCGCCAAGGCAAGATGGTCATCCTCATGGATGACGAAGACCGCGAGAACGAAGGCGACCTGATCATGGCCGCCGAGTGCTGCAAGGCCGAACACATCAACTTCATGGCCAAGCACGCCCGTGGCCTGATCTGCATGCCGATGACCCGCGAGCGCTGCGAACTGCTCAAGCTGCCGCTGATGGCGCCACGCAACGGCTCGGGCTTCGGCACCAAGTTCACCGTGTCCATCGAGGCCGCCGAAGGCGTGACCACCGGGATCTCCGCCGCTGATCGCGCGCGCACCGTACAGGCTGCCGCCGCCCGGGACGCCAAGGCCGAAGACATCGTCAGCCCCGGCCACATCTTCCCGCTGATGGCCCAGGCCGGTGGCACCCTGGCCCGCGCCGGCCACACCGAAGCGGCGTGCGACCTGGCGCGCATGGCCGGCTTCGAACCCAGCGGCGTGATCTGCGAAGTGATGAACGACGACGGCACCATGTCCCGTCGCGCGGAGCTGGAAACCTTCGCCGCCGAACACAACATCAAGATCGGCACCATCGCCGACCTGATCCACTACCGGATGATCCACGAACGTACCGTTCAGCGGATTGCCGAGCAGCCGCTGGACAGCGAACTGGGCCAGTTCAACCTGGTGACCTACCGCGACTCGGTGGAAGGCGACGTGCACATGGCGCTGACCCTGGGCACCGTATGCGCCGAAGAGCCGACCTTGGTGCGCGTGCACAACATGGACCCGCTGCGCGATTTGCTGATGGTCAAGCAACCCGGTCGCTGGAGCCTGCGGGCCGCCATGGCCGCGGTGGCCGAGGCCGGCAGCGGCGTGGTGTTGCTGCTCGGCCACCCGCTCGATGGCGACGTGCTACTGGCGCACATTCGCGAAACCGCGGATCAAACCGCAGTGAAAAAACCGACCACCTACAGCATCGTCGGTGCCGGTTCGCAGATCCTTCGTGACCTGGGCGTGCGTAAAATGCGCCTGATGAGCGCACCGATGAAATTTAATGCGATATCCGGTTTCGATCTGGAAGTTGTAGAATACGTGCCCTCCGAATAATGGCCCGGGGATTCCGGCATTGTTGTTCACTTAAGGCTAGTTAGATTCATTGTGGCGAGGGCTTGCTCCCGCTGGATGTAGGAGCTGCCGAAGGCTGCGATCTTTTGATTTTGATCTTTCTCTCTCGACTCAATTGTCTGGGGTAAGATCGCAGCCTCGTTGCACTCGACAGCTCCTACGACGCAAGCTCCCCCGCCACAGAGGGTGTGCAAGTGAACGAGATGGCGGGATTCACGGCCCTGTATTCGTGGCTAATATCACTGAAGGAGCGCGTATAGAACGCGCTCTGGCTCTTTAAGAGATCTGACGAATGACCCTGAAGACCATCGAAGGTACCTTCATCGCCCCTAAAGGCCGCTACGCTCTGGTAGTGGGCCGTTTCAACAGTTTCGTGGTCGAGAGCCTGGTTGGCGGTGCGGTCGATGCCCTGGTTCGCCATGGCGTGAGCGAAAGCGACATCACCATCATCCGTGCCCCTGGCGCCTTCGAAATTCCGCTGGTTGCGCAGAAAGTCGCTCAAAAGGGCGAATATGCGGCGATCATCGCCTTGGGCGCGGTCATTCGTGGCGGTACTCCGCACTTCGAATACGTGGCTGGCGAATGCACCAAGGGCCTGGCCCAGGTGTCCATGGAGTTCGGCGTGCCGGTCGCTTTTGGCGTGCTGACCGTTGATTCCATCGAACAAGCCATCGAACGTTCCGGCACCAAGGCCGGTAACAAAGGTGCCGAAGCTGCCCTGTCCGCCCTGGAAATGGTCAGCCTGCTGGCGCAGTTGGAGGCCAAGTGATTAGCGACGAAAGCGATCGTTTCAACCCGCGCGATCCAAAGCCTGCGGACGCCGGCAAGCCATCGAAAAGCGCCAAGCGTCGCGAAGCCCGTCAGCTCGCGACCCAGGCGCTGTATCAATGGCACATGGCCAAGCAATCGCTGAACGAGATCGAAGCGCAGTTTCGGGTCGATAACGATTTCAGCGATGTCGACGGTGCTTATTTCCGCGAGATCCTGCACGGGGTCCCGCAGTTCAAGACCGAAATCGACACCGCCCTCACGCCTTGCCTGGACCTGACCATCGAAGAGCTGGATCCGGTTGAACTGGCGGTGCTGCGCCTGTCCACCTGGGAACTGCTCAAGCGCGTCGACGTACCGTACCGCGTGGTGATCAACGAAGGGATCGAACTGGCGAAAGTCTTCGGTTCCACCGATGGCCACAAGTTCGTCAACGGTGTGCTCGACAAGCTCGCCCCGCGCCTGCGTGAAGCTGAAGTGAAGGCGTTCAAGCGCTGATTGGCGCTTGTTATCCCAATGGGTGAGTTCGAGCTGATCCGTAACTACTTCGCCGCCGCGCCTTGCGCGCAGGGCGGCGAGGGCGTTGCGCTGGGGATCGGCGACGACTGCGCCTTGCTGGCGGCTCCTTCCGGGGAACAGCTGGCGGTCTCCACCGACACGCTCGTGGCCGGTGTGCATTTTCCAGACCCTTGCGACCCGTTCCTGCTCGGCCAGCGCTCGCTGGCCGTGGCGGTCAGCGACCTGGCCGCCATGGGCGCCAAGCCCTTGGCCTTTACCCTGGCCCTGACCTTGCCGACGGTGACCGCCGATTGGCTGCAAGCCTATGCCCGCGGTTTGAACCAGATGGCCCAGGCCTGTGGCGTGGCGCTGGTGGGAGGGGACACCACGCGTGGGCCGTTGAGCCTGACCATGACCGTGTTCGGCCATGTGCCGTCCGGCCAGGCCCTGACCCGCGGCGGCGCGCAGCCCGGCGACCTGCTGTGTGTCGGCGGCGACCTGGGCAATGCCGCCGGCGCCTTGCCGTTGGTGCTCGGCCAGCGTCACGCCGAGCCCGGGATTGCCGAGCCACTGCTGGCTCATTATTGGTCGCCCCGGCCGCAGATCGACTTGGGCCTGGCGTTGCGGGGAAAGGCCAGCGCGGCGATGGATATTTCCGATGGCCTGCTGGCTGATTGTGGGCATATCGCCCTGGCGTCCGGGGTAGCCTTGCAGGTTGAACGGGACCGACTGCCGCTGTCCAGCGCTCTGGTCGCGTTTCTTGGTGGAGCCGATGCCGCGCAGGCCGCCCTGAGTGGCGGTGACGATTACGTGCTGCTGTTCACCCTGCCGCCGAGCCGGTTGTCGGCGTTGCAGGCCGAAGGCTGGCCGATCCATGTGATCGGCAGCGTGCTGGCCGGGCAAGGCGTCACGCTGGTCGACAGCGACGGGCACGACATCACCCCGCATGTACGGGGCTATCAACATTTTCGGGAGACACCGTGACAGATCATCCCAACCAGGTCCCGGCAGAGTTCGTTCCGCCTTCGGTCTGGCGCAATCCCTGGCATTTCCTGGCATTTGGCTTTGGTTCGGGCACTTTACCTAAAGCGCCGGGCACCTGGGGCTCGCTGGTTGCGCTACCCTTCATACCGTTGTGGCAGATGTTGCCGGACTGGGGCTACTGGTTGATGCTCGGCATCACCATGCTGTTTGGCTTCTGGCTGTGTGGCAAAGTGGCGGACGACCTGCGGGTGCACGATCATGAGGGCATCGTCTGGGACGAAATGGTCGGCATGTGGATCACCTTGTGGCTGGTGCCGGAAGGCTGGTATTGGTTGCTGACGGGATTTCTGGTGTTCCGTTTCTTCGATATCCTCAAGCCGTGGCCGATCCGCTGGATCGACCGACATGTGCACGGAGGTGTCGGGATCATGCTCGACGATGTATTGGCCGGGGTTTTCGCCTGGCTGGCAATGCAAGGATTGGTGTGGTGTTTCACCTGAAGGAGCCAGGCATGGGCGTAAGCCGCGCACTACTGCTGTTGCTGTGTCTAGGAGCCTGTGCGGGTGTGAGGGTGGCCGAGTCGGCGCCGCTGCCTGACAAGATCCGCGCGGCCAGCGAGGAGTGGGCCGATTACACCCAGGCCGATGGCCAGGGCATGGGCTGGGACATCTTGCGCGCGGTGTTCGAGCCTGAAGGCGTCAAGTTGGAAATCCGCAGCGTGCCCTACACCCGTTCGATCGGGCTGGTGCAGCGCGGCGAGGTCGACGTGCAGGTCGGCGCCTATCGGGATGAATCCGAAGGCGTGCTTTACCCGAAGTGGCACTACGACGTCGATCACATCTATGCCTTGGGGTTGGCCTCCAAGCCGACGCCCACCCTGGCGACGATTGGCAACTATCGGCTGGTATGGATGCGCGGGTACGAATACAACAACTACCTGCCCAATGTCCGGCGTTTCAATGAGATCCACCGGGCGGTGGGTATCTTGCCGATGCTGATCCATGAGCGAGCGGATTTTTACATCGATGCGTCGATGGAAATCGAAGAAGTGCTCGCCAAGGCCGATAACCCGAAGCAGTTCAAACTCTCGCCGCTGATCAACTTGCCCCTCTACCTGGGCTTTGCCAACACCGCCAACGGACGGGCACTGAGCGAACTGTTCGATCGGCGGATGGAAGTGCTGGTGAAAACCGGCCAGCTCAAGCCGATTTTCGAACATTGGAAGCAACCCTATCCTTTCGACGAGAATGGCAAGCCACCGAAGCCGTAATCAAACTTTTCGATGGTTATGGCCGACAATTCAGCCTAAGCGTCGGTCGGGACGTGCTGTTACAATGCCCGCCTCTGCGAAACTCCAGTACTAGATCAGGAGCACACCGGTGCCTGTCGTTTTTGTTGCCGCTTCCAAGCTGCCAACGCCCTTTGCGCAATTCACCATGCATGGTTTTCTCGATGAAGCCACCGGCCGCGAGCATGTCGTGCTCAGCCTGGGTGATTTCGCCGACGGTTCGGCGGTGCTGGGCCGTCTGCATTCCGAATGCCTGACTGGCGATGCCTTGTTCAGCCAGCGCTGCGATTGCGGTTCGCAACTCGAGGCCGCGCTGCAGGCCATCGCCCGCGAAGGTCGTGGCGTGTTGCTGTACCTGCGCCAGGAAGGCCGTGGCATCGGCTTGTTGAACAAGATCCGCGCCTATGAACTGCAAGATGGCGGTGCCGATACCGTGGAAGCCAACGAGCGCCTTGGCTTTGCCGCCGACCTGCGTGACTACAGCATCTGCCTGCCGATGCTGGAGCATCTGGGCGTGAAGTCGCTGCGCTTGATGACCAACAACCCACGCAAGGTCAAGGCGTTGACCGACATGGGCATCGTGGTGGCCGAGCGTGTGCCGCTGCACACCGGCCATAACCCCCACAACAAACTCTACCTGGCAACCAAGGCCAGCAAGCTCGACCACATGATGGGCAACGAGCACCAAGGCGAGGTTGACCGGGCGTGACGCGCGGTCAGGTTCGGCGGCGGCTGTCGGTCAGTTGGTGGAAATACCTGGCCCTGGCCTTGCTGCCACTGTTCGTGATCAATGCGGTGTTCGGCCAGGGCGAAGCGATTCTGCCGGTGCTGGCGATGCCGTTGTTCATTGCCGGCCTGGCGTCGATGTTTGTCAGCCTGCGATTCTTCGGGCCGTATAAACAGGCCCTGGTCGCCACCCAGAAAGCCCTCGACACACCCGAAGAGCCCCAGGCCTGGATCGACCTGGCGGCCCGTCGTCGCGCCGCCTTCCTGGTGGCCGGGCTGCCGGCCTGGATCGGTGCCCTGGCGGTGTTCGTGGGCCTGGAAGCCGTGCCGTTGATGCTGCTGGCCTTGTCGACCGCCGTGTTGTTCTACCTGTACCGCATCCCGCGTCAACTCGGCTGATGAGCCGCTGGCTGGCGGTCTTGCTGCTGGCCGTCAGTGCCTCGACGATGGCCGCCTCGCGGGTCGTCAGCCTGGCGCCGTCGCTGTCGGAAATCGTCGTTGAACTGGGCTCCGCCGACCTGTTGGTGGGCGTGCTGGATGGCGGGGATCGCCCGCCGGCGCTCAGGGACGTGCCCTCGGTAGGCCGTTACGGGCAACTGGACATGGAGCGCTTGCTCAGCCTCAAGCCCGATCTGCTCCTGCTCTGGCCTGGCAGTGTCGGCCCGGCCCAGCGCGAGCAGCTCAAGGGCCTGGGCATCCCCATCCATGTCGCCGAGCCCCGCAGCCTTGACCAACTCATCACGCAAATCGAAGCCATCGCCCAGCAGCTCGGCCGCCCGGAGCGGGGCGTGCAACGGGCGGCTCAGCTGCGCGTGCGTCTCGAGGCGCTACGCCAGCGCTATCGACGAGACCCGCCGTTGCCGGTGTTCTACCAGGTCTGGGACCGGCCGCTGTACACCGTTGGTGGTGGGCAGATCATCAGTGATGCGCTGAGCGTGTGCGGTGCCCACAACGTTTTTGCCGACCTGAGCGTGCCGGCGCCGCAGGTGAGTGTGGAAGCGGTGCTGCGACGTAATCCGCACGTCATCCTGGCCACGGAACAGAGGCAGCTCGATGCCTGGAAAACCTGGCCGGTGGCGCAGGGGCGGTTGTTGTTGGTCAATGACAAAGGCCTGGAGCGGCCCAGTGGGCAGATGATCGAGGCGACGGCGCGGCTATGTGAGTTGATTGCGCCAGACAGATAGACCGCGGCGCCTGCCATCGCGAGCAAGCTCACTCCCACAGGGATTTCATAACAGGTAACTGTGGGAGCGAGCTTGCTCGCGATGACGCCAGGCCAGACACCACAGTTCCTGGATCAGAATTCCGGGGTCCAAGTCACCCCAAACAACCAAGCCCGACCTTCCTCCCGATACCCATACTGCCCCCCATCATGGCTATACAGCGCCCGGCTGTAGCCCTTGTCCAGCAGGTTATCCACCTTCATCTCCAGCTTCACCTCCCGGGTCAGCGTCCAACTGCCACGCAACCCGAGCAGGGCATAGCCGCCCAGGGCGTTGCGGTTGTCTTCATCGTCGTAGCTGCCGCTCACCGCTTGCCAGGTGGCGCCCAGGCCGAGGCGGTCGAATTGCCGGTCCAGGTCCAGGCTCAAGGTTCGTCGGGCGCGGCGGGCCAGGGTGTGACCGCTGTCACGGTCGCGCGGGTCGATAATGGCCAGGGCCAGATTGCCCTGCCAGCCGAAGACATCCTGCAGATAGGCCATTTCAAAGCCGTTGATCCGCGCCGAGGCGACGTTCTGCGGGCGTGAGTCGCGGCCAAAAATGATCGCGTCTTCCAGGTCGGTGCGGTACAGCGAGGTTTCCAGGCGGGCGCTGTCGCTCAGTTGGCTGCGCCATTGCAGCTCGTAGCTCTTGGCCGTCTCGGGCTTGAGGTCGGGGTTGCTGAAGTCCGGGTAGTACAGGTCGTTGAAAGTCGGTGCGCGGAAGCTCTCGCTGTAGGTCAGCAACAGGTCGTTGGCCGGATTGACTGGCACGGTGAGGGTGCCGCTCCAGCTGTTCTGGCCGCCAAACTGTTGGTTCTGGTCGCGACGCAGGCCCAGTTCCGTCGAGAACGTTTCGGTCTGGAGGCGGTGCTGGATGAACGCCGCACGGTTCCAGCGGCTGTCTTCGTCGAACGGCGTGCTGCTGTTGACCCGGTCCTGATACCCGTCGCCGCCGACGATCAGGCTGTTGCGCTCGTCCAGCGTCACATCGTTCTGCCAGGTCACCGAATCGCGGTAGGTGTTGAAGACTTCGCGGACAGCGCTGAGCTTGTCGAAGGTCTTTTCGCGGTTCTCGCTGTGGCCCAGTTCCAGGCGGGACTTCCAGGTGTCGTTGATGCGCCCGTCCACATAGGTGCTGAAGCTGCTCACCGCGAACTCGCTGTAGGGCTGCTGGGGCAGGGACTCGAACGTGCTCGGGTCGAAGCGGCCGAACGGGTTGTCGTATTCGCTTTTGCCGCGGTTATCCAGCAGGTTCAGGCCAACTTCCAGGTCATCGCTGGCCGCGTGGCTCAGGCTCAGGCTGAAGGACTGGTTGCGGTTGGCATCGTCGTCGCGGTCGCTGGCGTAGGACTCGTGGGTCCGGTTGCTGCCGGCGCTGTCGTCGAGGCTGGCGCCGAGGTTGAAACGGGTCTGCTCGTCGCCGCCGGACAGGCCCAGGCTGCGCTCCCGGGCCTGGTGGCTGCCGACCCCCATATGCAGGCGCGGTTGCAGGCCCTGGGTGTTGCCGCGACGGGTGAAAATCTGGATCACCCCGCCCACCGCGTCGGCGCCGTAGATCACCGAGCGCGAACCGCGCAGCACTTCCACGCGCTCGATCTGGTTGATGTTCAGGCGTTGCAGGTTGCTGTCACCGGAGGTGGCGTTGCCGATACGCTGGCCGTCCACCAGCACCAGGCTCTGGGCCGATTTGGTCCCGCGAATGTAAATCCCCGGCAGGCTGCCGCGCCCACCCAGCGGCGCCACTTGCACACCCGGCACGCGGCTGAGCAAGTCCGTGACACTGGCCGGTTGCAGGCGCTCGATGTCGTCGCGGGTGAACACGGTGTTGGCGGCACTGCTGTCGTTGCGGGCCTCGACTTGGCGGTTGGCGCTGATCACGATGTCGGGCAGCTTCAAGGCCTGGTCGCGTTCGAAGGGCTCGGCCAGCAGGTCTGGGGTTGGCAGTAGGGAAAGTGTGAGGGCGAGGCGCAGTTTCATGGGTGTTCCGTGACTAATGGGGTCACACAAAACCAATGTGGGAGCGAGCCTGCTCGCGATAGCGGTGTGTCAGTCAATATAGGTGTTGACTGACACACCGCTATCGCGAGCAGGCTCGCTCCCACAGGGGATCTGTGTGGTCTGGAAATTACCGGCCCAACAGCTGCAACCGCTGACGCACCGCCGCTTCGATCCCCGCCTCGTCCAGCCCGCATTCGGCGAGCATCTGCGCCGGCTTGGCGTGTTCGACGTAACTGTCCGGCAGGCCCAGGTGCAGCACCGACTTGAGGATGTTCTCCCGGGCCAGGAACTCGCTGACCGCCGCGCCGGCACCGCCCATGATGGCGTTTTCCTCGATGGTCACCAGCAGCTCGTGGCTGCCGGCCATCTCGCGCACCAGGGCTTCGTCCAGGGGTTTGACGAAACGCATGTCCACCACGGTGGCGTCCAAGGTGTCGGCGACTTTCAAGGCCTCGGCCAGTTGCACGCCGAACACCAGCAGGGCGGTTTGCTTGCCCTGGCGGCGGACCACGCCCTTGCCGATCTCGATGGGTTCGAGGTCGGTCGAGAGGGTCGCGTTCGGGCCGGTGCCACGAGGGTAGCGCACCGCCGCCGGGCCATCGAACAGGTGGCCGGTGGTGAGCATCTTGCGCAGCTCGTTTTCATCGCTCGGGGTCATCACCAGCATGCCGGGGATGCAACGCAGGAACGACAGGTCGAAGCTGCCGGCGTGGGTCGGGCCGTCTTCGCCCACCAGGCCGGCGCGGTCGATGGCGAACAGCACGTCGAGGTTCTGCACCGCCACGTCATGGATCAACTGGTCGTAGGCCCGTTGCAGGAAGGTCGAATAGATCGCCACCACCGGCTTGGCGCCTTCGCAGGCCATGCCGGCGGCGAGGGTCACGGCGTGCTGCTCGGCAATCGCCACGTCGAAATAGCGCTGCGGGTAGCGTTCGCTGAACGCCACCAGGTCCGAGCCTTCCTTCATCGCCGGGGTAATGCCCACCAGGCGTGGATCGGCGGCGGCCATGTCGCACAGCCATTGGCCGAAAACGCTGGAGTACTTCGGTCCGCTGGCCTTTTTCGGCGCGGCGGCCGGGGCGTCCAGGGGTTCGAGCTTGGTGATGGCGTGGTAGCCGATCGGGTCGACTTCCGCCGGGGCGAAGCCTTTGCCTTTCTTGGTGACCACGTGCAGGAACTGCGGGCCCTTGAGGTCGCGCATGTTGCGCAGGGTGGCGATCAGGGTAGGCAGGTCGTGGCCGTCGATGGGGCCGATGTAGTTCCAGCCCAGTTCCTCGAACAGCGTGCCGGGCACCAGCATGCCCTTGGCGTACTCTTCGGTGCGGCGGGCGATTTCCCAGGCACCGGGCAGGCGCGACAACACCTTCTTGCTGCCTTCGCGCATGCTGGCGTAGGTGCGGCTGGAGAGGATCTTCGCCAGGTAGTTGGACAACCCGCCGACATTGCGCGAGATCGACATGTCGTTGTCGTTGAGGATCACCAGCATGTTGGCGTTGACTTCCGGCGCATGGTTCAGCGCCTCGAAGGCCATGCCCGCGGTCAGTGCACCGTCGCCGATCACGGCGATGGCCTTGCGCTCGCTGTTTTGCAGGCGGGCGGCAATCGCCATGCCCAGGGCGGCGCTGATGGACGTGCTGGAATGGCCGACGCCAAAGGTGTCGTACTCACTCTCGGAGCGACGTGGGAAGGCGGCGATGCCGTCCTTCTGGCGCAGCGTGCCCATGCGCTCGCGACGATCGGTGAGGATCTTGTGCGGATAGGCCTGGTGCCCGACGTCCCACACCAGCCGGTCGTCCGGGGTGTCGAACACGTAGTGCAGCGCGATCGTCAGCTCGATGACGCCCAGGCCGGCACCGAAGTGCCCACCGGTCTGGCCGACTGTATAGAGCAGTTCCAGGCGCAACTCATCGGCCAGGGTTTCCAGCTCGGCTTCACCCAGGCGACGCAGGCCGTCCGGCGTGTTGGCGCGGTCCAGCAGGGGCGTGGTCGGGCGCTTGCGGGGAATCTCTTGAAACGTCGTGGGCATCAGGCGAATCGTTATAGGTATAGAAAGAGGCGGCAGTTTACCTTATGCATCGCAAGCTGCCCACGCGTAGGCCGGAACTTGGCCGATACGCACTTATGAATGGGTTGACCCTGTATCAGCTGCGTCGTTCGACGATATATCGCGCCAAGTCGCGCAACGGCTCGGCCGCCGCGTCAAACGGTCGCAGCGCGGCCAAGGCCTGGTCGCGCAACTCCAGGGCGTAGGCCTTGGCCGCATCGAGGCCGAGCAAGGCCGGGTAGGTCGGCTTGTCCCGGGCGATATCGGCGCCCTGGCGTTTGCCGAGGGTCTGGGTATCGCTTTCAACGTCGAGGATGTCGTCCTGCACCTGGAACGCCAGGCCGATGGCCCGGGCGTAGACCTGCAAGGCCTGCAACTGCTCGGGGGTGGACCGACCGCTGGCCAGCGCGCCGAGGCGCACGCTCGCCTCGATCAGCGCGCCGGTCTTGTGCCGGTGCATGTATTCCAGGGCGTCCTGGTCCAGCTTCAGGCCCACCGAACCGAGGTCGATGGCTTGGCCGCCGACCATTCCAGCGGGGCCCGCCGCCAACGCCAGGGCGCTGACCATGTCCAGGCGAATCTGCGCCGGGCAGTCGCTCAGGGCCGGGTCCAGCAGGGCGCTGAAGGCCAGGCTCTGCAAGCCGTCGCCGGCCAGGATCGCGCAGGCTTCGTCGAATTGCTTGTGGGTGGTCGGCTGGCCGCGGCGCAGGTCATCATCGTCCATGGCTGGCAAGTCGTCGTGCACCAGCGAATACGCGTGGATCAGCTCCACCGCGCAGGCCGCGCCGTTGGCCTGTTCGGCCTGGCCGCCCAAGGCTTCGCACGCGGCATAGGCCAACAGCGGCCGCACACGCTTGCCGCCGTTCATCACGCTGTAGCGCATCGCTTCGTACAGGCGCGCCAGTTCCGGGCTCGGGGCGCTGAACAAGGTATCCAGTGCAGCATTGACCCGGGCCTGGCTGCTGGCCTGATAGGCACCGATCATTCAGGTTGTTCCGCGTCGAAAGGTTCTTCGGTCAGCTCACCGTCGCGCTCGAGCAGCAATTGCACTTTCTGCTCGGCCTGGGCCAGCGCCGCCTGGCAGTCGCGAGTCAAGCCGATGCCCTGCTCGAAGGCGGTCAGCGAGTCTTCCAGCGACAATTCGCCGTTCTCCAGCCGTTCCACCAGCGTTTGCAGGTCGGCCAGAGATTGTTCGAAATCCAGTGCAGCTTTTTTGCGGGCCATGGCGGCTATTCCGGTTGACTGTTAAACCGGCGCGACACTAGCAGACATGGGGTTTTGGGGCAAATCAGGGCAGGGGGATCGAAGCGGGACAGCGGGCTTGCACCGACCTGCTTTGGTGGCGAGGGAGCTTGCTCCCGCTCGACTGCGCAGCAGTCGCAATCCGGTTCAAGCCCGGCAGGTAGGGCCGCTTCGCAGCCCAGCGGGAGCAAGCTCCCTCGCCACGGGTTTGCCTCCGAAATAAGCGTCAGTTTCCGTATTCGGCTCATTTGGTGAGCCGAATAACGGCTCTATTCGGCTCACGCACCTCTCAGTACGTGATTTCCCACACAGAATCGCGTGTTCCCCGATTGTGGAAAATCCGCCGAATAGCTACTCTTCGCGCCATCTACGGCCCCTTGTAGCGGGGCCTCCAGACGAAACCCGAATAATGACAAGCAGCGCCCGGGGAAGGGCGCCGGGTTGCGTCGTGCATGGCAGGAGGCATACGTGCGTTTTCTTTCTTTATTGATCGTGTTGCTCGGTGCGCCGTTGGCGTGGGCCGAGCCTTCGGCCGAGCTGTCGGAGCCGGTCGGGGGCTGGCGCTACAGTGGCCTGCTCGATCGCACGGAAAACCCCCAGGTCGCCTATCCCACACCGCCTATCGACCGGGGCGTGCAGCGCAACCGCACGATGATCGAGGGCCGGATCAAGGACATGGGCACGGCGCGCCAGCCCCATAGCCTGGCGGTCAACGGCAATCCACTGAATCTCTATACCGACGACGAGGGGCGTTTCGCCCGGCCGTATGCGTTCGGCGCCGGTTCCAACAGCGTCGAGGTGCGCAGTTCCGAAGGCCGCTCCCTCAAGCGCGTGCAATTCTATGAAGCCAACAACCTGCGCACCCCGGCACAGATCCGCGTGGTGCTGGGCTGGGACGATCCCCAGGCCGAACTCGATCTGCATATCGTCACACCCGACGGCCAACATGCGTTCTTCGGCCAGCCGGCGCTGAGCAACGGCGGCGGTCTCGACCCGGATGGCGTCGACGGCCCCGGCCCTGAAATGTTCACCATGACCGCGCCGATGCACGGCACCTACCTGGTCTACGTGAACTATTGGGGCAACTACGGCAGCGAAGGCTACAACTTTGATGAGGCCAGCAACCAGAACGAGGTGATCACCTCGCAGATCAACCTGGTGCTCAACGAAAACACCGTCAATGAAAAACGCGAGACCTTTGTCGTGCCCCTGCGCGCCATTGGCGATCTGTTGCTGGTCAAGACTTTCAATTACTAAGCTCCACGGATGAACAGGCCCTTGTGAATATGAGCGACAACACTGCTTCCCCGACCACGCCGACCCCTGTCGCCAAACCTGTGCGCCGCTGGCCGGCGATACTGATCGGGCTGTGCCTGGTAGCGGGTGTGGCCGCCGGGTTGGGCTGGTTCATGACCAAGCCCAAGGCGCCGCCCATGGAGTTGGCGTTGGAAAAACTCGGCCTGAGCCGCCCCGACGGCTTGCTCGAGGCGCATTCCCTGAGCCAGTTGCCCAAGGACCTGTTGGCGGTGCCGTTCCTCAAGGCCACGCTCACCGAGGACTTCGTCTTCTATTACGAGGCCCACGCCGACCGCCTCGGGCTGATCGGAAGCCTGCGCCGGATCATCTACGAGCACGACCTCAAGCTGCAGGACAGCCTGATCGAAGAGCTTTTCGACCAGCCAGCCGATGTCGCGTTGTGGCGCGGTGCGGACGGTCGCCTCAAGGATTTCCTGCTGGTGATGGATCGCGGCGGCCTGGCGAAGGTGCTGGAGCCGTTGGCGAAAGTCGCACTGGATGACGCGCAACTGAGCAAGCTCAGCGACCTGAAGGTCGGCGGTGACGACGTTGCGCTCTACCAGCTCAGCTATAACGCCAGCAAATCCCTGCTCTTCGCCTCCCATGGCGACAAGCTGGTCGTGCTGTCCAACCCGACCAAGCTGTACGATCCGGCCAGCGGCTCCGCGGTTGAACCGGGCAGCGTTTCGACGACCGCCCTGGCCGCCTTGCTCAACGGCGACAAACTGTTCCCCGAAGCCTTCGGCCTGCCGCCCAAGGCGCCGGAGGTCAAGCAACGCATCTCGGTCAACGCCAGCGTGCTCGCCATGGGCTACCAGCGTTTCATCCCGAACTTCGCCGGTTTGCGTTTCGACATGGACGACAAGGGCTGGCACAGCTTCCTGGCCATGGACGAGCTGGAAAACCAGCCGGACTTCGACTTCAAGCCGATCTGGCAAGCCATGCCCATGGGCGCCAGCGCCTGCGTGGCCTTGCCCCTGGCGGCTGAGCAACAGAAACCGTTGCTGGTCAAACTCGGCGCCGACGAAAAAGCCGCCCAGGCCATGGTCGACCATGTGGCCGGCGCCGCAGGCCTGTGCTGGTACGCCGATTCACGCCTGTACACGCCGCTGTTGGTGGCGAGCCTGAATGAAGACGATGGCAAGCTCGATGCCGACCTGGGCAACCTGTTCGGTTCGATGGTCGGCGCCTACGAAAACAATGTCGCCGAACATGCCTTCCCGGTCGTCGAGAAACAACAAGGCTCGACGCACCAATGGCTGCGTCAGGTCAGCTCCAATTTCGGCCCTTACCTGGCCAAGGAAGCGGAGCAGCCCGAGGCGATTACCGGCAAGGCGTTCCTGCGGGTCAGCCTGGCACGCCACGGTTCGACCTTGCTGTTCTCCCTCGATGACAAACTCGTGGACAAGGCCCTGGGCACCCTCGACAAACGCTTCCCGCCCATGGCCGACGTCGTGCCCAAGGACCTGCTGATGCCGGTCTACTTCGGCCCGGATTCGATGGCGCAACTGATGCAGCGTGAAACCCTCGACAGCTTGCCCCAGGACATGGAGCCGGTGTTCTACAACGCCGCGCAAACCTACCTGATCCCGAAACTGCGCACCCTCGGCGGCTATGGCAAATACGCGCTGACCTTGCCTGCGGGCAGCGAACCGGATGGTCACTGGCAGTGGCTGCCGCTGGAATGGAAAGCGCTGTGACAGCACTGATCCGCAACCCCGCGTTGACGTTGCTGCTGGCGTTGCTGCTCGGCGGGCCGGCGCTTGCCGTCGAGGCGCCGGCGCTGGATGTGCAGCAATCCCAGGTCTTTCGCGCCTGGTTCGTGCGCATCGCCCAGGAGCAGCTGAGCCGAGGCCCGAGCCCGCGCTGGTATCAGCAGGACTGCGCCGGGCTGGTGCGTTTCGCCGCCAACGAAGCGCTCAAGGTCCACGATGAAAAATGGCTGCGCAGCAATGGCCTGTCCAATCGCTACCTGCCGCCGGAACTGCCGCTCAGCGATGCGCAGCGGCGCCTAGCCCAGCAATGGCAGCAGGGCGGCGGCAAGGTCGGGCCCTACGTCAACGCCATCAAGCTGATCCAGTTCAACAGTCGCCTGGTGGGCCGCGATGTCGCCCAGGCCCGGCCCGGCGACCTGATGTTCTTCGACCAGGGCGACGACCAGCACCTGATGATCTGGATGGGCCGCTACATCGCCTATCACACCGGCACCACAACCCCTACCGACAACGGCATGCGCTCCGCAAGCCTGCAACAACTCATGAACTGGAAGGACACCCGATGGATACCCGACGCAGCCAACCCCAACTTCATCGGCGTCTATCGACTCAACTTTCTCTCCCAATGACCGGTGCCCGCATGCTGCGCTTGTGTTCAAAATTGCCCCTGCTGTTCGCCCTGTTGCTGGCACCTGTCGTGAATGCCGAAGACACGGTGGAGCCCAGCGGCTACACGCCGGTGGCCGGTGAAAGTTTCTTCCTGCTGGCCGACAGCAGCTTCGCCAGCGACGAACAGGCCATGGTTCGCCTCGAAGCGCCGGGCCGCGACTACCGTCGGTTCCGCATGGAGCCCTACGGCGGCGCCGACATCCGCGTCTATCGCATCGACAAGCCGCTGGACTTCCTCAAGCGCCAGAAGAACCTGCACCGCGTGGTCAGCGACGGCCAGTTCAAGGGTGAAGGCCTGTCGAACACCCTCGCGTACCTGTGGGACAACTGGTACCGCAAGTCCCGTCGGGTGATGCAGCGGGCGTTCTCCTACGAGTCCCGCCAGCAAGTCACCGAAGAAGTGCCGGAATTGAAGATTGGCGACGCCCTGGTCGCGCCGACGCCGTATGAAGCGCCGGCACAATTCGCCTTGATCCCGGGCTTGCCGGTGGTCAGCCAGTTCCGTTATCCACTGTGGCAGGCCAAGCCGATCCAGCCGCCAGCCGGGGTCAACCTGGCCGGTTCGTCCAGTGAGTTCGTCAGCGTCGCGCCGGGCAACGTCTATGTGCCGCTGGGCCAGTTGAAGCCAGGCCTGTACCTGGTGGAAGCGCTGATCGGCAAATACCGCGCGACCACCATGGTCTTCGTCTCCAACACCGTGGCCGTGAGCAAGATTGCTGGCGACGAATTGCTGGTCTGGGCCGCACGCAAGCATGAAGGGCGTTCGGTGCCCAAGGTCAATGTGCTGTGGACCGACGGCCTGGGCGTGATGAGCAGCGGTGCCACCGATGAAGACGGCCTGCTGCGCCTCAAGCACGTCAGCCCGGAACGTTCGTTCGTCATCGGTGAAGACGAGGAGGGCGGGGTATTCGTCTCGGAAAACTTCTACTACGACAGCGAAATCTACGACACCAAGCTCTATGCCTTCACCGACCGGCCGCTGTACCGGCCGGGGGATTGGGTGTCGCTGAAAATCGTTGGCCGTGAGTTCAAGAACGCCCGTGATTCGGTACAGCCGACCGCCGCCGACGTGAATGTCAGCGTGCTGGACGCCACCGGCACCGCGCTGCAAACCCTGGCCCTGAAGCTGGACGCCAAGGCCGGCACCCAAGGCCGTTTCCAACTGCCGGAAAACGCCGTGGCCGGCGGTTATGAACTGCGCTTCAGCTACAAGGACCAGCTCTACAGCAGCGCCTTTCGCGTGGCCGAATACATCAAGCCGCATTTCGAGATCGCCCTGAACCTGGCCAAGCAGGATTACCGGACCGGCGAGCCGGTCAAGGGCAATCTGGTGCTGCTGTACCCGGACGGCAAACCCGTGGTGAATGCCAAGGTGAGCCTGAGCCTGCGGGCCCAGCAACTGTCGATGGTGGATAACGAGCTGCAATACCTGGGGCAATTCCCGGTGGAGCTGACCAGCAGCGAAGTGACCACCGATGGCAAGGGTAACGCGACCCTCGACCTGCCGGCCGCCGACAAGCCGAGCCGCTACACCCTCACGGTGTTCGCCAGCGATGGGGCGGCGTATCGGGTCAAGACCACCAAGGAAATCCTCATCGACCGTGGCGCGGCGAACTTCCGCCTGAGTGCTCCCCAGCGGTTCAGCGCCGTCGGCCAGAAAGTGGCGTTCAGCTACGCCAACGAAGGCGGCAACGAGCAAGCCAAGGCCGTGACACCCGGCAGCTACGCCTGGGTGCGCCTGGAAGACCAGAGCACCGGCGAAGGCAAGCTGGCGGCCAAGGACAAGGGCTTCAGCCTGACCTTCGAACGCCCGGGCACCTACAACCTGACGCTCAAGGACGACCATGGCCGGGTCATCGGCGCCGCCGCCCATGCGGTGACCGGTGAAGGCGTCAAGGCCGTGCCGGGCACGGTCGAGATCGTCTTCGACAAACCTGAATACAAGACCGGTGACGAAGCGCTGGCGCTGATCACCTTCCCGGAGCCGGTCAGCGATGCGTTGCTGTCGCTGGAGCGGGACAAGGTCGAGGCCACGGCGCTGCTGTCCAAGGGCGGCGACTGGCTGAAGATGGAAAAACTCAGCGACACCCAATACCGCGCGCGCATTGCCGTGAAGGATCACTTTGCGCCCAACCTGACCTTCTCGGTGCTGTACACCAAGGGCGGCCAGTACAGCTTCCAGAACGCCGGCATCAAGGTGGTCACGCCGCAGATCGACGTTGCCGTCGTCACCGACAAGGCGACTTACCGCCCCGGCGACACCGTGACCGTGGACCTGAGCACCCAGTTCGCCGGCAAGGCGATTCCGGCGCACCTGACGGTCAGCGTGGTGGACGAAATGGTCTACGCCCTGCAACCGGAAGTCGCGCCGACCATCGACCAGTTCTTCTATCACCCGCGCCGTAACAACGTGCGCACCAGTGCCAGCCTGTCGTTCATCAGCTACGACGTGGCACTGCCAGGCAGCCCCGGTGCGCCGGGCAAGGCCAACCGCAGCGAACGTGGGGTCAAGGTGCTGGAGCGGCCGCGGCGTGAAGACGTCGACACCGCCGCGTGGCAACCGGAGCTGGTCACCGACGCCAACGGCAAGGCGCGCTTCACCTTCAAGATGCCGGACTCCCTGACCCGCTGGCGCATCACGGCCAAGGCGATCGCGGACGACGGCCAGGTGGGACAGAAGAAGCAGTTCATCGCCTCGGAAAAACCGCTGTACCTGAAGTGGAGCGGCCCGACCCGTTTCCGCACGGGCGACAAGCCGCAACTGGGCCTGTTCGCGTTCAGCCAAGCGGAAAAACCGCTGAAGGCCGAACTGCTGATCCGTTACGCCGGCGCTGAACAGCGTGTGGCGGCGGAGCTGAAAAACGGCATCAACTACGTGGCGCTGCCGGCCATGGAGCTGAGCAGTGGTGACCTGAGCGTGCAGTTGCAGTTGAGCGGCGAAACCCAGGACGCCCTGGCCATGCACTTGAACGCCATTGGCAACGGCTGGCAAGTCACCCAGAGCCAGCGCGTTGACGTGTTGGGCGCCGACACCCCGCTGACCCTGCCGGCCGACGCCAGCGATATTCGCCTGCGCCTGGATGACAGCCCGCAAGCGTTGTTCCGTTCGGCCCTGGACGACCTGCTGAGCTACCCGTACGGAGGCGTCGAGCAGACCGCCAGCCGTCTGTTGCCGTTGAGCATCGCCTATCCGACCCTGGCGTCGAACCCGCAGATCCGCGACCGCTTGCGGTTGATCATGCAAAACAGCCGCTTGCGCCTGGTGCAGATGGCCGGACCGTCGGCGAGCTTCACCTGGTGGGGCCAGGACGGTGAGCCGGATGCCTTCCTCACCGCCTATGCCTATTACGCCGACTGGCACGCCAGCCAGGCCCTGGCCCTGAGCCTGCCGCCGGAACACTGGCAGCGGGTGCTGGAGGTCTATGCCAAGCAGGCCGGTGATACGCCGCTGCTGCAACGGGCGTTGATCCTGTCGTTCGCCAAGCAGATGCAACTGCCGGTGAACACCTTGCTCAGCGGCCTGATGGACGATCTGGCGAAGGCCAGTGAAGACAGTACCGAGAGCGTACTGGACAGCGGTGAAGACAGCCTGGTCATGTACGCGCCGGACTCGGCCCTTGGCCTGGCCAGCGCCCGTGTCCTGACCGCGTCCCTGGCGAAACAGGCCAAGGTGCCGTTGCCGGCGGCCTTCAGCCGTCAAGCCGATGCGGCGCAACAGCAGCTGGAACTCAGCTCCCAGCCGTTCGTCGAGGCCTTGGTGTTGTCGTTGCAGACCTTCGACCAGGCCCGCGCCAGTGCGTTGCTGCAACGGGTGCTGCCGCAGCAGTCCACCCTGGAACGGGCCCTGACCCTGACCTGGTTGCAGCGCAGCATCGAACAGGCGGCGCCGGACCCGGCCCTGGCACCGAGCGAAGGCTGGGCAGCCAAGCAGGGTGCGAGCGGTGAAACCTACTGGCAGTGGCAGGGCACGCAGCCGCCAACGACGCTGACCCTGACCAGCACCCAGGCGCGTCCGGTGCAAGCGGCACTGAGCTTCCAGAGCCAGCAACCGCCGGTAGCGCCAATGGCGGTGTCCATCACCCGGCGTCTGTCGCGCCTGGTACCGGGGGATGAGGCCTTCACCTTCAAGCTCGAAGCCGTGGGCAACAAGCCGTTGTCCAGCGACAGCCTCTACCTGGATGAAGTGATCATCAACAGCAAGGCCTCGACGCCACTGCGCTACGGCATGCTCGAAGTGCCGCTGCCGCCGGGTGCCGATGTGGAGCGCACCACGTGGGGCATCCAGTTGATGGGCAAGGCCGACAGCGAACCGACGTCCCTGGAAAAAGCCCGCTTCGAGCCTGGCCAGATGGCGTACGCGGTACCGGTGGACGCCCTCAGTGGCGAGCTGCGCCTGCGGCACTTGGTGCGTTTCTCCCAGAAGGGCCAGTTCACCTTGCCACCGGTGCGCTTCACCCAGGTCTACGCGCCGCAGAATCAGGCTCGTGAGCAGAAACCGGCGCTTGGTCAGGTCACGGTCAACTGACATGCGCAGGCGGTGGGTTGGGTGGTTGTTGTGCTTGATCCCTGCGCTGGCAACGGCGCAGGACGAGCCGTTGCGCCTGGCCTTCGACGGTCAATTGCTGCGAGTGAGCCAGGCCCAGGTGTTGGATCGCCAGCCGCTGCCCGCTTCCTTGCAGGCACCACTGGGCAGTCTGTGGAAACTGTTTGTCTACGCCTGGTTGGTGGACACCGACGCTCGCGAGCCGGTCTATGAGTGCCGCGGCGAGTCGAAGGAAGAGGTCTATTGCTGCAATGCCGGGCAGAGCATCGGTCGCGATCAGGCGCTGGTGAAGTCCTGTGGCTTGTATTTCGAGCCGCAGCGGCTCGGGCTGTCGGCTTCGAACTGGCGCGATTACTGGCAGGCTCGCCAGGCGCCGGCCTGGTTGTCGGACCTGCCGGCCTTGCAGCCCCAGACGCAGGTGCCGGTCGCGGAGCTGCTCAAGGCCCTGGCCATGCTGCCGGCCCAGGACCAGGCCCGTCGGGTGCTGCTGGATGTGGTGCTCGGCGCGGCGGACGGGCGGCTGGTTGGCGAGTTGGGCAGTCGCCTGCGGGTCAAGACCTGGAGTTGGCTGGGGGACCAGGGGCCATCCTCCCGACAAGGCGGTTTCGCCGGTTGGCTGGCCGACGGCACCCCGGTGTGGGCCGGGGGCCGTGGCACCAGCCAGCAAGTCCTGAAGGTCTACGGCAAAGGTTTGGCGGCGGCATTGCCGTCCCGCTGGCCGGCGGAAACCGGGCGTTGCGTGGAAGTCGGCCTGTTCGCCCGCTATCCCTGGCAGCGGGTGATGGCCGGTGACCGGCCTGCCGCGCCGGGTCAATTGCGCGGGGATTACCGCGTCGAATTCACCAACGGCAACCAATTGGACATCCACAGCGATGGCGAGCTGTTCCTGATGCCCGGCAAGCTGGTGGCGCGCCTGGACCGGGAGGAATACGTCGCCCGGGTGCTGCAGCGCGAAGCCAAGGCCGAGCCCGCCGAAGCCGCCAAGGCACTGGCCGTGGCGATCCGCACCTATCTGCTGCAGAACGCCCAACGCAACGGTGATTGCTTGAGCATCGACGACAGCAGCCATCGCCAGCGCGTCGCGCCACGCCCGGCGGCGCCTGAAGCCCGCGCCATTGCCGCCTGGACCAGCGACCTGGTCCTGGCCGGCACCGACGTTACCTACCACTCCGACCAGCCCGGCCCGGACAAACTGTCCTGGGCGCAAGCCGTGGAACAAGCCAACGCCGGCCAACGCTACGACGCCATCCTGCTGCACGCCTACCCGCGTGCCAGCCTCAGTCGCTGGGACAATCCGGTGGCGTCCTGCGAGGCGCTGCCCGCCGCCCAGGACTGGCTGCTCAAGCAGCGCCGGGGCTGGCGTGAGCGGCTGGAAGGTGAAGTGGGCTACAACGAAATCAGCGCTTTCGCCGTCTGCCGCGTTGCCTTTGGCCGGCCTTATGTCGACCGCGAGCGCCAGCGCATCTATGTGCGCGGCGTGCTGTCGCTGCAAGACCGTCTCGACCTGACCCATGAATATCTGCACCTGGCCTTCGAAGCTCACCCCAACGGCCAGGACGAAACCTATATCGAAGGGCTCGCCCGTCACCTCTTGCTGGAATAGACCATGACACTCCGTTATCCACAGGTCTTGCTGTTGCTCTGCGCCCTGACCGCGTTGCCACCGGCCATGGCCGCTGACGCTATCAAGCTAGACACCCCCATTGGCGGCTGGCGCAGCGGGGCGCCGGGCGGTGAAGGCGAAAGCTTCAGCCAGACCGTCAACTACCCGGCCTCGTCGGTCAACACACCCCCAGGCCAGGCCAATACCGCCCGCATTACCGGGCAGATCAAAAGCGCGCCCAAGGACAGCAATGCGCCGGGCCAGTTGATCGTCAACGGCGTCAGCCTGCCGCTGAAGCTGGATGAGGAGGGGCGCTTCGACCGGCCGTTCTCGTTCCCCAACGGCAGCAACAGCGTGGAAGTGCGCAGCGCCGATGGCCAGCAGCGCCACCGCACGCAGTTTCTCAACACCAGCGGCGGTGCCACGCCGGCCAAGCTGCGGGTGTTGCTGACCTGGGACAGCGACGGCACCGACCTGGACCTGCACCTGGTCACCCCCGACGGTGCCCACATCTGGTACGGCGACCGCGTCGCTGCCAACGGTGCCGCCCTCGACGTCGACGTCACCACCGGCTACGGCCCGGAAATCTTCGCCATGCCCGCGCCGATCAAAGGCCAGTACCTGGTGTATGTGAACTACTACGGCGGCGGTTATCGCAATGAGGAGGACGGCGAAGAAGGTGAGGGCGGTGGGGCGCAAGCGCAACAAGCCCTGACCACCGCACAAGTCACCGTGATCACGGAGGAAGGCACGCCGAACGAGAAGATGGAAACCTTCGTCGTGCCGATGCGGGCGGTGGGCGAGCTGACGCTGGTCAAGAGCTTCAGCTATCCGTAAGCCGCCATCAGCTCCCACAGAGGATCGATGGTGGACGCCTGATCTGTGAACGCTCAAAAAACTGTGGGAGCGAGCTTGCTCGCGATGGCGTCGGTAAATCCAGCCTCTCTGCAAACTGATATACCGCTATCGCGAGCAAGCTCGCTCCCACAGGGTTCATCCGTCGTTTGTGACAAATAAAAATCTCACGCGTGAGCTATTGTGGGCTTTTGAAACTACCTGTAGTGTTTCTCACGCGTGAGTTTTTCACAGTGGGGTCAGTACCATGCCAACCAGCGCTCAATCAGATCCGCCTGAAGGGTCTGTGACCGATTCAGCGAGCCGCACGGAAGAGCGCGCCAAACCCTCCGCGAAAAAACCGTCGAGCTTCTACATGAAGCAGATGCGTGCGGGCCTGAGTGCCGCCGGGTATGTGAAACACGAGACTTGGGTGCTTCCCGAAAACCGAAGCCTGCTCAAGCAGATGGAGAAACAGCTACGCCAACCGATTCTGGCTGGCTCATTCATGTCGGAGAATTACATGAGCGCAGGTAACAACTGGAACATCGACCGCCTCTACAGCGCCCTTCAGGCCCTGGACGAAGTGGTCGCGAACGACATCACTCTCTCCCTCGTCCAAGGCTCCGAGTCCAGCATCAAGCTGGAAATGAATGACTTCGGTGGCTTGCCGATCTACATCGCAGTCGTGGGCGACCAGATCATCGTCGATACCGTCCTGGTGGATGTCGAGTCGATCAGCGACGTGGCGGCCTTCAACGACGCCGTGTTGCGCAGCCGGGAAATGTTCCCGCTGTCGTCCATCGGCATCGAGACCATGCCCAACGGACAGGTCGTCTACAACATGTTCGGCGCGCTGAGCTCCGACTCCAGCCTGACCAACGTCGTCACCGAGGTCAAAACCCTCGTCGACAACGTCCAGCGCGCCAGCGAAGCGTTCGAACGCTTCTTCATCTAATTCGCCGAACAGGAATCATCCAATGACTCAGTCCATCTGGAGCAAGTTGTTCACCGCACTGCGTGGCGGTGCCAACGAAGTCGGCGAATCGATCGTCGACCAACAGGCCCTGCGCATCCTCGACCAGGAAATCCGCGATGCCGACAGCGCGCTGGCCAATGCCAAGCGTGAGCTGGTCACCATCATGGCCAAGCACAAGCTGGCGACCGATCGCGTCGGCGAATACAACGCCAAGATCAAGGACCTGGAAGCCAAGGCCCTGGCCGCGATCCAGGCCAACCGCGAAGACCTGGCGCTGGAAGTGGCCGAAGCCATTTCGACCCTGACCAACGAACTGGACGCCGAGCAAAAGCACGCCACCGAGTTCGGTGGCTACGCGGACAACATGCGCAAGGACATCACCAAGGCCGAAAGCCGCATCAAGAGCCTGCGTCAGCAAGTGGACATGGCCAAGGCCCGCGAAAGCGTGCAGAAGGCCCAGGTCAGTGCCTCCATCGCCAGCGGTGGCGCCAATGGCAAGCTGGAAACCGCCGTCGGCACGCTCAACCGCCTGCAGGCCAAGCAACAGCAACGTGCCGCTGAACTGCAAGCCCAGGACGAACTGGCCGAAGCTTCGACCGGCTCCGACCTGGAACGCAAGCTGCGCGATGCAGGCATCACGCCGAACGAAGGCAGTGCCAATGCGATCCTGGAACGCCTGAAGAAAAAATCGGCTGAATAATCCGTTCGGGCTGATCAATTCAGGCAGGCCGAGCACAAAACCTGTGGCCTTGCTCCCGCTCGACTTTGTAGGAGCTGGCGAAGCCTGCGATCTTTTGATCTTTCGCTTGGGATCCAAGTGTTTGGGGAAAGATCGCAGCCTCGTTGCACTCGACAGCTCCTACACAGCTCCTACACAGCCTCTAGGGCTCGGTGGGAGCAAGCGCCCTCGCCACAATAGTGTCCGGCGCTCCTGGATTTAATTGTGACGCAGGTACTTTTATCCAAGCGCCGCAACAGGTTTAATGCTGTCCGGTCACTCCGCTCGGGCATTCACACGCAGAGCGATGATCCCGCCAGGAACGAAGCCCCACGGAGTCAGGGACGAAATGTCGATTTTCCTTTTGTTGCGCTCGTACGCATCGTCCTTCTTCCATCGGTTCGGGTGGGCGGGCCTGGCCATTGCGTTGGGCGTGCACCTGTCCACGGCCTGGATCGGCCTGGTGCTGCTGGGCGAGCAACACCTCATCGCCGCCGCCACGTTTATCTACTTCTATCTCACCACCACGCTCACCGTCGGCTATGGCGATCTGTTGCCACAGACATCCGCCGGGCGAATTTTCGTGGCTATCTGGGTCATGCTCGGGGGCATCGCGCTGCTGACGGCAGCCATCGGCAAAACCACCAGCAGTGTCATTGATGTTTGGAGAAAAGGCATGAAGGGCAAAGGCGATTTCACCGGCAAGGTCGGCCACACGGTTCTCATCGGCTGGGAGGGCGCTTCCAGCGAACGGGTTATCGAACTGCTGCTGCAGGACGAAACCTCCAATGACAACCTGATCGTCATCTGCGATTGCGATCTCGAAGAAAACCCCATGCCCGGCAAGACATCCTTCATCAAGGGCGACAGCCTGTCCTCCGTCGCTCTGCTGCAGCGTGCTGGCGTGCCGGGCGCCGAACGCGTGCTGGTGCGCACCCATTCCGATGACCTGACCCTGGCCACCGTACTGGCGGTCAATCAACTGGGGCCTGCCGGGCATGTGGTCGCCCATTTCAATGACAGCGAAATCGCCGCCCTCGCCAGCGCCTATGCCCCGAGCCTGGAATGCACCTCCAGCATGGCCATCGAAATGCTGGTGCGGGCCTCCCAGGACCCGGGCTCGTCAGTGGTCATCAACGAATTGCTCTGTGTGGGCGAAGGCGCCACCCAGTACCTGATGAAACTGCCCGAGGCGTTTGAAGCGACGTTCGGCGACCTCTACACCCGGATGAAAGAGCAGCACAACGCTACGCTGATCGGCTACCGCGCCCAGGGCGCCCGACACCCAGCGATCAACCCGCCCGGCACCACGCGCGTCGTGGGCGGAGAACTCTTCTACATCGCCTCCACGCGACTCAAGGAAATTTCCCATGGGGTGGTTTAAACAGTTGATGGGGCTCGAGGCCCCGAACGCGAACACGACAGCCAGCCATGGCGCGCCCGTCACCGGGCCGTTGGGCCTGGCCTCCGGCAAGCAGGTCATGTTCGATGCCACGCTCAAGTTGTTGCTCGACGGCAACAGCACCGTGGTCATCCCCGGTTCCCAGCAGATCTGGAGCCTGGGCATCGTCGACCTCGGGCAATCGAACTGGCTGTCGCGCTGCTACATGAACGACGAAGACTACTGGCTGCAAGTGCACACCAGCGGCGACATCGCCGGGCAGGTCGAGTCGGTGATCCTGTTCAACTACCTCAGCTACGTCACGATCAACAGCGAAGCGGAGTTGCGTCGCCTGGCCGGCCCTGAAAGCCTGATCGGCCTGCCGACCTATACCCACGACGGCGTCGAGTACAACCGTGAATGGGGCACCGAGGCGGGCCAGACAGAATTGGTGACGTTGAGCGAGCGCGTGAGCAATCCGGATGAGTCCTACAGTGTCGAGCACCGTTCGATGCTGTACGCCCGCGACACCGGCCTGACCGATCGCCGGGAGTTCCTGCTGTTCTCCGTCGAAGAGGACGCCGAAGGCACCGTCAGCCTGAGCACTTCGCTGGGTATTTCGCTGTACACCACTGACTTGAACACTCTTTGAATAAGGAAGAAGTCCATGCTTGAAGCGCTCTCCATTTCCCTGAACAAGGCCGCCGTGTTCGGCTTCGCCCTGTACATCCTCGGCGCCGCCGTGCTGTTCGCGCTGTTTCAGTTCATCTACATCCATGTCACGCCGCACAAAGAGTTCGAACTGATCCGCTCGGGCAACGTGGCGGCGGCGATCGCCCTGAGCGGTGCCCTCATTGGTTTCGCCATCCCGGCCAGCAACGTGATTGCCTACTCGATCAGCATGCTGGATTTCGTCGTCTGGACGGTGATCGCCGCGGTCGTTCAGTTGTTGGCGTTCCTGGTGACCAGCCTGGTGCTCAAGGGCGCCTCCGAGCGCATCAAGAAGGGTGAAATCGCCGCCGGTATCTACATCGCCGCCGTGGCCATCAGCGTCGGCCTGTTGAACGCCGCGTGCATGACGCCTTCCACGAACTGATTGCGCCACGGAGAACCCGATGAAACGAAGCAAGTACGTCCAGCTTTCGCTGGCCGCGTCGGTCGCCCTGGCGATCTCCGGCTGCGGGCCAACGGAAAAAACCTACAAGCTGCAGAAGAAGTACAACTTCCAGTCCGTCCAGCAATGTGTCGATGAAAAGCTGCCGGTGGACATTTGCGCCGACGCCTACATGACCGCCATGAGCGAGCACCGTCGCATCGCGCCGACGTACGCCAGCCAGGCCGATTGCGATGCCGACTTCGTGCCCGATTGGTGCCAGCAGGACTCGACCGGCCAGTTCATTCCCAAGCTGGGTGGTTTCGAACTGAGCGCCGATGGCGAAGTCACGCAATCCCAGGTCGACGCCGCCCGGGCCCAATTGCCGGCTTCGGAAGCGAACAGCGGTGGTTCGGGCTTCAGCAACCTGCTGACCGGGCTGCTGATCGGCAACATGCTCAGCGGCAACCGCAACAGCTATTACTCCGAGCCGGTTTACCGTTACCGCGATGATCGCGGCGACTACGGCTCCTCGACGCTCAGCCAGCGGGTTTCCAGTGGTTCGACCTTTACCAAGTCCAACCAGGCGCGCTACGGCAGCTACACCGACACCATCAAGAGCAGCAAGGCGATGTCGGTCGCTTCGTCCACGTCTCGCGGCGGCTTCGGCAGCAAGTCCAGTGCCCGCAGCGGTTGGGGCGGTTCGAGCAGCTCCGGTGGTTGAGGAACCAGCGCCATGAAGAAGATCCATTGCGCAGAGCGTCCTGACTGGAAGCAGACCGCCGAGCGGCTTGGCTTTCTGTTCCACACCATCGACGACGAACCCTATTGGGACGAAAGCGCGTACTACCAGTTCACCCTCAAGCAGATCGAGGACGACCTGGAAGACCCGACCACCGAGATCCATGACATGTGCATGGACCTCGTGGCACGCGTGGTCCAGAGCGAAGAGTTGCTGGAGCGCCTGAGCATTCCAACGCCGTTCTTCGACCTGGTGCGCACTTCATGGCTTGAAGGCCACCCGCACCTGTATGGGCGCATGGATTTCTCCTACAGCGGCAGCGGTCCGGCCAAGCTGTTGGAGCTCAACTACGACACACCGACCAGCCTCTACGAAGCGGCGGCGTTCCAGTGGGGCTGGCTGGAGCAATGCATCGAGCGCGGCACGCTGCCGGCCCATGCCGACCAGTTCAACAGCATCGACACCAAGCTGCACCAGGCCTTCGCTCAGTTGCAGCTCACCCAGCCGTTCTATTTCGCCTCGATGAAAGGCTCGGTGGAAGACAAGGGCACCACGGATTACTTGCGCCTGATCGCGGAAAAAGTCGGCATTGAATCGCGGCACATCGATATCGAAGACATCGGCCTCAACAGTGACGGGCGTTTTGTCGACCTGCAAGAGCGCTGGATCCCGCACCTGTTCAAGCTGCATGCCTGGGAGTTCATCTTCCACGAGCCTTTTGGTGCGGCGATTGCCCAGTGTGATACGCAGTTTTTCGAGCCGGCCTGGAAGTCGATCATCTCGAACAAAGGCATCCTGCCGCTGCTGTGGGAATTCAACAAAGGCCACCCGAACCTGCTCGCGGCTCACCTGGATACCGACACCAGCAAAGCCGTGCCCAAGGGCTGGGTGCGCAAGCCGTTCTTTTCCCGGGAAGGCGCCAACGTCGAGTTGCAGACCGCTGATGGCTTGATTGTAAAAGAAGACGGCCCCTACACCGACGCGCCGTTCATCCTCCAGGAATTCGCGCCGCTGCCGAAGTTTGACGACAGCTACACCCTGATCGGCTCCTGGGTCATTGGCGACCAGGCGGCCGGCATTGGCGTGCGGGAAGACAACAGCCTGATCACCAAGGATTCCAGCCGGTTCCTGCCGCACCTGATCCTCGACTGATAGCCCTGCACACCAACCCCCTGTGGGAGCGAGCTTGCTCGCGATGGCGGTGGATCAGCCGACATGGATGTTGACTGACCTGACGCTATCGCGAGCAAGCTCGCTCCCACAGGTTCCGGTGTTTGCCGCGGGCTTTTTCAGGTCCACCAGTACCGCACCAAATGAAAGAAGATCGGCGCGGCGAAGCACACCGAGTCCAACCGGTCGAGCATGCCGCCGTGGCCTTCGATCATGTGGCCCCAGTCCTTGACGCCGCGGTCGCGCTTGATCGCTGACATGACGATGCCGCCGGCAAACCCCAGCAAGTTGATCAGCAAGGCGATGAGGAACGACTGCCACGGATTGAACGGCGTGATCCACCACAGCGCGCCACCGATCAGCGAGGCCAGGAAAATGCCGCCGGCAAACCCCTCCACGGTTTTCGAGGGCGACAGGTTCGGCGCGATCTTGTGTTTGCCGAACAGCTTGCCGCACACGTACTGCAACACGTCCGAGAGCTGCACCACGATCACCAGGTAGGCGATCAGCAACAGGTTGCGCCCTTCGAAACCGGCGATGTCCAGGGTCAGCAGCGCCGGGACGAAGGAGATGCAGAACACCGCGATCATCAAGCCCCACTGAACCTTCGACGCGCGTTCGAGGAAGTGTGTGCTATCGCCGCCCAGGGACGCCAGGATCGGCAGCAGCAGGAACACATACACCGGGATGAAGATCGAAAACAGCCCGTACCAGTCGTAGTAGATCAGCAGGTATTGCAGCGGCAGCGCCAGGTAGAACGCCGCCACCAGGGCCGGGTAGTCACTGCGCCGGGTCGGTGTCAGGGTCAGGAATTCCCGCAGGGCGTAGAACGACACCGCGTAGAACAACAGGATCACTGCGGCGTTGCCGAGCCAGAACGCGATACCGATCACCAGCACCATGATCCACCAGGCATTGATCCGGGCGTTGAGGTTATCGATCACCGAGTTCGGCGCGCCGCGGGTTTTCAGCCTGAGAATGAAACCGATCAACGAAGCCAGCACCAGGATGGCGCCGATCCCGCCAAACAACATCAGGGTATATCGATCCATGTCAGACGTGCTCCGGGGCCAGTGCCAGCAGCGCGGCGCGGCTGCGTTCAAGGAATTGCTCTTTGCTTTCGCCTTCTTCGATGCACAGCGGCGCGCCGAAACTGGTGGTGCACAACAGCGGCAGCGGCAGGACACGGCCCTTGGGCATGACGCGGTTGAGGTTGGCGATCCACACCGGGATCACCTCCACCTCGGGGTGATTTTTCATCAAGTGGTAGATCCCGCTCTTGAAGGGCAACAGGCCTTCCTCCGGATTGCGCGTGCCTTCCGGGAAAATGATCAGCGAATCGCCGTTTTCCAGCGCATCGAGCATCGGCTGCAATGGGCTGTAGGAGGGATCCTTGCGCTCGCGGTCCACCAGCACGCCGTTGAATACCCGGTTGATGATGTAGCGACGCACCGGGCTGGTTTGCCAATAGTCGGCCCCGGCCACCGGGCGGGTGAGCTTGCGCAGCGCCGGCGGCAGCGAGGCCCAGAGCAACACGAAGTCACCGTGGCTGCTGTGGTTGGCGAAGTAGATCCGTTGCACCGACGTCGGCGCGCAGCCGAGCCACAGGCTGCGCGCGCCCGTGACCATGCGGGCGGCGGAGGTGATGAGGTTGGCGACCACGGGTTCGAACATGAAGATTCCTTGTCCTGAGAAGTTCGGGTAGTGACGCAATCTTTAACAGCTGACCATTAACTGTGGCGAGGGAGCTTGTTCCCTCTCCACAAAAACTATCTAGATACTTGAAGCCAACCAGGGACTGGCCAGGATGAAGCCCAGCACCAGGACGACTTGTACGGCCAATAAGCGTGACTGTCGACGCAGCAACAGCAATGCGCCATGCCGGCGTTCGGTCCAGAGGCGACCGGCACGTGCGGCTGGTTGCAGGCCCAGGGAGATGAGGGCTTGATCCAGCGTGTAGGTGCGCTCGGCCAGGGACTGGGTGCTGTCAGCCATGCGCTGGAACAGATCGGCGTCAAACGCCACGCGCAGCGCCCAGTATTTTTCCAGCACGCCGAGCACCAGTAGCGCCACACTCAACAACAGCAACCACGGATCGATGACGCCCACCAGCCACTGCCCCAACCCCAGCAGCGCCCCAAGCAGCGTCAGCCCGGTGGACAGCTGGTCCAGCGAATGACCCCGGCGCAACAGGCTCGCCACGGTGTGGAGCTCCATGTCACTGATCATGGACGTGCCCCCGTGCTATGGATAATTGCTCCAGCGCCCGACGGTGCGCCGCCTGCAAAACAATACGCGGACGGGCGCGCTGGATTTGCACGATCGCCGCATCGACGTTCGCCGCCCGGCCGCTGTGCAGCAGCCAGGCCACCACCGCCGTGGCGCTGCGCGAATAACCCAAGGCGCAGCAGACCAGCACCGGCCCGTGCTGGCGCAGGCTTTCGATGGCTTCTGCCGCTGTCAGGCATTGTTCGGCGGTCGGCGCTGTCAGGTCGAGCACCGGCAATGAGCGATAGGCGACGCCCGTGCTGTCCATGGATAGTTCCGCGCAGAGGTCGAGCACGCCGGTAAACGCACTGTCCTTCAATTCCATCGGCGTGGGGATTCGCCCGAGCCAGACGTTATCCGCCACTTGGTCCGGCTGCGGATGCTTGCGCGTCCAGCCGCGAGAATTGATCCACGCCGCCGCCAGATAAGGCGCCAGCAACCAGCGCGCTGCCGGACTCAAGCGACCATCGGCACGCTTCTGGAAACCGTCGGCACCGAACACCAGGTAATTCAGCGCCACCATGAGCACCGCGACCGCCGGCCAGATCAGCCAGAGCCACGCGCCGCCCAAGGCAAACGCCGGAACGAACAGCGCCGCCGCGCCCAGGCCATAACGCAAGGCCAGGCGTCGGCGAGCAGGATCCGCCGCCAGACGCGCACTCAGCAGCGGGCTGGGTCGATCCAGCGGCCACAACCAGACACACAGCCAACCGGCCAAGGCGCCCGTAGGCAGGTCAATGAAATGATGTTGATACGTGGTCAGCACCGACACGCCGATCAACGCGAACCAACCGTGCATCAGCCAACGCCAGACCCCCTGCAAATGCCGCTGATAGCAGACCCAAAGGATGACCAGCAACGCAATATGCAGCGACGGCGCCTGGTTGAACGGCTTGTCGAAACCCGCCAGCACCTCGAACAACCAACCGAACACGCCATCCATCTCTGGCCTGGGGAAGGTGAAGCGCAACGGCCAGAGCAGGAAGCAACTGACCGCAATCACCTGGGCCGTGAGCAGGCGCAAGGCATGGCGCTTGAGTTCGTCGCGGCTGCTGGGCAGCAACAGGGACAGGCCGTACAACAGATCGATCGACCAGTAAGGCACGATGGTCCAGGCCATGAACGGCATGTGGCTTTCCCAGGCGAACACCAGCGTGCCGACGTCGTCACGCTGGGAGGTGACCCAGGTGGCGAAGCCGTAGGTGGTGAAGAACAGCGGCGCCAACAACAGCAGCCACAGCACCGCCGGTTTCAGCAGTGCGGGTTCGCGGGCCGGAGCGATGACGGCGCTCATTACTGCACTCGCTGCGCCAGCGAAACGCTGAAAATGCCCCATTCATCGACACGCAGGGTGATCTTGCGGAAGCCCGCCGCCTCAACCAATTGGTCCATTTCCGCCTGGGTGCGTCGACGCATCACCCAGGCCTGACCGGCACGGTGGCTGGTGAGGGCGCGGGCGATCAGTTCCAGTTGCGGGTGCCACGGCTGGCCGGTGTAGACCAGGAAACCGCCAGGCTCCACAGCTTCGGCCAGGCCCGCGAGGGAGCCGCCGACCAGCTGGTTGTCGGCGAACAGCTCGTACAGGCCCGACA
Source organism: Pseudomonas sp. NFACC13-1 (assembly GCF_900104425.1). Taxonomy (NCBI): domain Bacteria; kingdom Pseudomonadati; phylum Pseudomonadota; class Gammaproteobacteria; order Pseudomonadales; family Pseudomonadaceae; genus Pseudomonas; species Pseudomonas sp. NFACC13-1. The sequence continues at coordinate 87,993 of NZ_FMXV01000028.1, forward strand.
CCACGGCGAGGGTCGGCTTGGGTTCCAGCGCCGCCAGGTCCTGGCGGTCGAAGGCATCGCCTTTGACGAATCGAGCGATATCGCCCAGGCCTTTTTCAACGATCAGCGCACTGCCATCGCGCACGTTGATGTCGCTGTAGTCGCGCAGCAGGATCGACTCGGGCAACGGGCTGACGCCTTGCAGGGCTTCGAGAATGTAGCGGCCATGGCCGGCGGCGATGTCGACGATGCGCACCTCGCGGTCCTGGGCGCGCAACTCGGCCATCGCCAGGCGCAGCAGTTCCTCGACGTTCAGCTTGCGCTGGCGGATGCCGCGCCAGCCGATGGAGTTCAGGTAGTTCTGGTCGATCATCCGTCCCACCGCCGAGGTGCCGGTGGGGCGGTTGCGGTAGACGTAATCCAGGGTGCTGCCGGAGTCGAACCCGGTGTCGAAGCCCAGCTTGACCCCGGCCGACAACTTGCTGCCAAAGCGCATGCTGGCACGGGTCATGCGCCAGTAGAGGTCGCGTAGCGAGTTGTGGGGCAGCGGCGTGGCCAGGGTTTCGGCTTCGGCGCAGGTCGCGCCCAGGCGATCGGCGTCCAGCAGGCAAGGGCGGTCCAGCGGTCGGGCGAAGTTTTGCAGGATGAAACGGCGGGCACTGGCAACGGCGGGCGCACGGTTCTTCTCGCCGAGGGTGTCGTGGAAGAAGCCCGGCAGGATGTGCTTTTCCTTGTGCAGGCTGCCCAGGCGCTCGAAGAATTGCTCCTGGGGTTTGCGGTGTACCACGAAGTCCGAGCCGGAGATCAACAACTGTGTCGGCACCTGGATCGCCTGGGCATCGGCCACCACGCGGTCGGCGGCTTCGTACAGGCCCAGCAGTACGTTCACCGAAATGGCCTTGGTGATCAACGGATCGCTGTCGTAGGACGCCACCCGCTCCGGGTCATGGCTGAGGAATTTCGCCTTGACGTAGCTGTTGACGAAGAAGTTGCCACGGAACTTGCGCATCAGCGCCAGGCCCGGACGGGCGAACGGCACGTAGAGTTTGACCTTGAACGCCGGCGACGCCAGCACCAGCGAGCGAATGCGCGGCGCGTAGTCGTGGACCCAGGTGGACACGATCACCGCGCCGACGCTTTGTGCGACCACGGCGATGTTCGCTTCGTCGATCTGATGCGCCGTGCCGATGTGATCGCAGAACGTCTGCACGTCCCGCGCACTGGTGGCGAAGCTCGGGCTGTCGCCCCGTTCGCCCGGCGACTGGCCATGGCCACGGGCGTCCCAGGCAAAGAAGTCGAACCCGGGCAGGTCCAGCTCATCCACCAGGTGCGCGATGCGCCCGGAGTGTTCATGACCACGATGAAACAACAACACGGCCTGGCGGGGTTCACCCGCTGCCGCGTCGACAGCCGGCCAGTGTTGGTAGAACAGTTCCACGCCATCGTGGGTGGTGAATGTCCGGTGTTGGGCTTCGCGCATTGCAAGTTCCTTTATGCTGAGGGAGCGTTTTCCTTCACCTGGTCCAGGCCATGACGCACCCGATTGACCAAGGTATAAACCAGCAGGGCGGCAACCACCGCCATCACACCATTTATCCACAGCGCCCCGAGCCAACCCAGGGCAATACCGGTGGCCAACACGCCAAACACAAAGGCGCGGTCACTCTTGCCCATCGGCCCGTCATACCGCCGCGAAGCCCCCACCATCGCCCCCAGCACGCCGGCGTATTCGCTGAACAGCGCCAACAGTGTGACCAACAACACGAGCAGGAGACTGGTATCGGCAAACAGGGCAAAAGGCAGGATCAGGGCAACGTCGGCGATGATATCGCATAGCTCGTTGAGGTAGGCGCCCAGATGGGATTGTTGGCCAAATTCCCGCGCCAGCATGCCATCCACCGCATTCAACGCCATGCGCAGGAACATCCAGACCGGAACCAGGACGAAAATCCACGGATGGCTGGCGAACCAGGCAATGACCGCTCCCACCAACACCGAGACGATACCCGCGAGCAGGGTGACCTGGTTGGCGGTGACACCGTTGTTGTAGAGGCGTTGAACCATGGGGCGCAGCAGGTTTTGAAAGGCAGGCTTGAGTTGGTAGATGGAGGGCATCGGGGGAAGATCTCGGCCGGTTGCGGGGCTGGGCTTATACAGATGCGAGATTACGATAGGTTGAGGGGTTGCTGGCGGGTATTTCTCGAGAATGCGCGCGGGTAGGCATCTGTTTGCGCATTTATCTGCGTTAGACACTCCGGGAAATTGAAAAAACACAGACCCGTGGCGAGGGAGCTTGCTCCCGCTGGGCTGCGGTAGGAGCTGCCGAAGGCTGCGATCTTTTGATCTGACCTTTCGCTTGATACTCAATTGGTTTTGGAAAGATCGCAGCGGCTGGGAGTGTCAGAAATTTTGTGTTCGGGCATAACATGAGTCAGAGGTGCATGTATGCCAACCAAAAAGAAACCCCTGCGTGACCTGCCCAAAATCCCCAAAGAGCTGCTTGAGCAGTTTGGTGAGGGGCTGATGACAGCGGAAGCCATCGAGGACGCCTCGGCAGCGTTCAAGAAGGCCCTGATTGAACGAGCCTTGACCGCTGAACTCGGCCATCACTTGGGCTATCCCCCGGGCGCGCAGCGCCCGGAGGATGAAACTAATCAGCGCAATGGCAAGAGTGGAAAAACCGTTTTGACCGGAGATGGTCCGCTGCGGCTGGATATCCCACGCGACCGGGATGGCA
>NZ_FMXV01000029.1:0-82749 GCF_900104425.1 Pseudomonas sp. NFACC13-1
CGCCCGGGGGATAGCCCAAGTGATGGCCGAGTTCAGCGGTCAAGGCTCGTTCAATCAGGGCCTTCTTGAACGCTGCCGAGGCGTCCTCGATGGCTTCCGCTGTCATCAGCCCCTCACCAAACTGCTCAAGCAGCTCTTTGGGGATTTTGGGCAGGTCACGCAGGGGTTTCTTTTTGGTTGGCATACATGCACCTCTGACTCATGTTATGCCCGAACACAAAATTTCTGACACTCCCTAAGCCGCCGTTACCCAAGAAACGGATATACACACAAACCCCACCCATAAAAAAACCCGCATCACTGCGGGTTTTCTCACACCACTGAAGGAAGCCTCAGTTGACCTTAGCGTTCAACTCACCCTTCAAATACCGCTGATACATCGCTTCCAACGAGATCGGCTTAATTTTGGAAGCATTACCCGCCGTCCCAAACGCCTCATACCGCGCAATGCACACATCACGCATGGCCGTCACAGTAGCGCCGAAGAACTTACGCGGATCAAACTCACTCGGATTGGTCGCCATCAAACGACGCATGGCACCAGTGGACGCCAGGCGCAGGTCGGTGTCGATGTTGACCTTGCGCACGCCGTACTTGATGCCTTCGACGATTTCCTCAACCGGCACGCCGTAGGTTTCCTTGATGTCGCCACCGTACTGGTTGATGATCGCCAGCCATTCCTGCGGAACCGAGGACGAACCGTGCATCACCAGGTGGGTGTTGGGGATGCGCTTGTGGATTTCCTTGATGCGGTCGATGGCCAGCACGTCGCCGGTAGGTGGCTTGGTGAACTTGTAGGCGCCGTGGCTGGTGCCGATGGCGATGGCCAGGGCATCGACCTGGGTTTTCTTGACGAAGTCCGCCGCTTCTTCCGGGTCGGTCAGCATCTGGCTGTGGTCCAGCATGCCTTCGGCGCCGATGCCGTCTTCTTCACCGGCCATGCCGGTTTCCAGCGAACCCAGGCAACCCAGTTCGCCTTCCACGGAAACGCCGCAGGCGTGGGCCATGGCCACGGTCTGCTGGGTAACGCGGACGTTGTATTCGTAGTCGGTCGGGGTCTTGCCGTCTTCGCCCAGGGAACCGTCCATCATCACCGAGCTGAAGCCCAGTTGGATGGAGCGCTGGCAGACGTCCGGGCTGGTGCCGTGGTCCTGGTGCATGCACACCGGGATGTGCGGGAATTCTTCGATCGCCGCCAGGATCAGGTGACGCAGGAACGGCGCGCCGGCATATTTGCGGGCACCGGCCGAAGCCTGGACGATCACCGGAGAGTCAGTCTTGTCAGCGGCTTCCATGATGGCGCGCATCTGCTCAAGGTTGTTGACGTTAAAGGCTGGAACGCCGTAGCCGAACTCGGCTGCGTGGTCCAGCATCTGACGCATGCTGATAAGTGCCATTGTGTGTCTCTCCCGGTCGAGGGTCGTTAATCGTGCCAGCCTGCCGGAGCGGCGGCGGCTATTCAAGTCATTGCGGATCGGGGGTTGGCCCCGGCCTGCGTGTTCGGTATCGCTAAACCCAAATACTGACGCGATCCCTGTGGGAGCGAGCTTGCTCGCGATGAGGGCGGTACATTCAACATCACTGTTGCCTGATACACCGCTATCGCGAGCAAGCTCGCTCCCACATCTAGATCTCTGTGGATCCGTTCAATCGTATTACTGCGCCTTGCAGCCACGCCCAATCAAGTCATTGGTGGCGACCCAATACACCAGGCCTTCTTCACCCTTGACGTGAAAAGCCAGCATGTCGTCGCTGTACAGCGAACCTTCAGCACCCGGCTCAAGCTTGAGGCGATAAACCTTATCGGCGCCGCCCAGGCGTACATCGACTTCCTCGCGGGCGGCATCGGTGTAGCGCCAGAGCACTTTGGCCTCGCTGTCACAGGTCCAGCTCGTCCAGCCCTCTGCCACGGGCTCGGACGACTGCAAAAAACCCAGTTGCGAACAACCGGCCAGCAATGCCAACGCCATAACGGCGATCAAGCCTTTCATCCATGTTCCTCGACGGACAGCACACGCCGCCCGCCATGAGTTAAGAGTCAGACCCGTCAAGGACAACCATGTTCCTTGGCCGGGGTTTGCGTCTCGTATTTGTCCAGGCCGTCCGGTCCGGAACGCTTGTTCAGCACCGGATTCGTCTCAGCCTGCCAGTCGGCCTGGTAACAGCCTTCTTCGGGCGTCGGCGTGCCAGTTTGGGAGGCCGGAGCCTGCGGGCTGCTCGAGCAAGCCACCAGCATCGTTGCCGCCAGCAACAACGTGAACGTCTTGACCATCAGAACACTCCTTTGCCTGGTCAACGCAGCCTCAGGCCTTGGCCCGGCTTTCCAGGACTTCCACGGCCGGCAGCACCTTGCCTTCGACGAATTCGAGGAACGCGCCACCACCGGTGGAAATGTAGGAGATCTGGTCGGCCACGCCATATTTGTCGATGGCCGCCAGGGTGTCGCCGCCGCCAGCGATAGAGAACGCGGAGCTTTCGGCGATAGCCTGGGCCAGCACCTTGGTGCCGTTGCCGAACTGGTCGAACTCGAACACACCGACCGGGCCGTTCCACAGGATCGTCTGGGAGGATTTCAGCAATTGGGCGAAGTTGGCTGCGGTTTGCGGGCCGATGTCGAGGATCATGTCGTCGTCGGCCACGTCGGCCACCAGCTTGACGGTGGCCGTCGCGCTTTCAGCGAATTCCTTGGCCACGACCACGTCCACCGGCAACGGTACGCTGACCTTGGCGGCGATTTCCCGGGCGGTGTCCAGCAGGTCCGGCTCGTACAGGGATTTGCCGACCGGGTGACCAGCGGCGGCGAGGAACGTGTTGGCGATGCCGCCACCGACGATCAACTGGTTGCACACCTGACTCAGGCTATTGAGCACGTCCAGCTTGGTGGAGACTTTGGAGCCGGCCACAATGGCGGCCATCGGCTGGGCCGGCGAGCCCAGGGCCTTGCCCAGTGCGTCCAGCTCGGCCGCCAGCAACGGGCCTGCGGCGGCGACTTTGGCGAATTTCGCCACGCCATGGGTCGAACCCTCGGCGCGGTGAGCGGTGCCGAAGGCGTCCATCACGAATACGTCGCACAGGGCGGCGTATTGCTGGGCCAATTCATCGGCGTTCTTTTTCTCGCCCTTGTTGAAGCGCACGTTTTCGAACAGCACGACATCACCGGCCTTCACATCCACGCCGCCCAGGTAGTCAGCGACCAACGGCACGTCGCGGCCCAGGGCACGGCTCAAGTAATCGGCTACCGGCTTGAGGCTGTTTTCCGCAGAGAACTCGCCTTCGGTCGGACGGCCCAGGTGGGAGCAGACCATCACGGCCGCGCCTTTTTCCAAGGCCAGCTTGATGGTCGGCAGCGAAGCCAGGATACGCGCGTCGCTGGTGACAACACCGTCCTTGATGGGGACGTTGAGGTCTTCGCGGATCAGTACGCGCTTACCTTGCAGATCGAGGTCGGACATCTTCAACACGGTCATGGGTCGCAATTCCTGGGTAACTGTTTAGAGAGCAGGTTTTTTCGAAGCGGTTTGCAGGTAATGCTCGGCAACGTCCAGCATTCGGTTGGCAAACCCCCATTCGTTGTCGAACCAGGCCAGGATGTTCACAAGCCGCGGCCCGGAAACACGGGTCTGGCTGGCATCGACAATGGCCGAATGGGGGTCATGGTTAAAATCACAACTGGCGTGAGGCAACTCGGTGTAAGCCAGGAGGCCTTTGAGCGGGCCGCTGGTGGCGGCTTCGCGCAGGATCCGGTTGACCTCGGTGGCGTCGGTATCGCTCACGGTCTGCATCGTGATGTCGAGGCAGGACACGTTGACCGTCGGCACCCGCACGGCTTTGGCCTGAATTCGCCCGGCAAGTTCCGGTAGCAGGCGTTCGATGCCGCGCGCCAGACCAGTGGACACCGGAATCACCGATTGAAACGCCGAACGGGTGCGGCGCAAGTCCTCATGATGGTAGGCGTCGATCACCGGCTGGTCGTTCATTGCCGAGTGGATCGTAGTGATCGACACGTATTCCAGACCAATGGCCTGGTCCAGCAGGCGCAACAGCGGCACGCCGCAGTTGGTGGTGCAGGACGCGTTGGACACCAGCAACTCTTCGCCGGTCAGGCAATCCTGGTTCACACCGTAGACGATGGTGGCGTCGACATCCGCTTCGCTGGCCATCGGCTGGGAGAACAGCACCCGCGGCGCGCCAGCCGCAAGAAAACGCTGGCCATCTTCGCGGGTGTGGTAGGCACCGGAACACTCGAGCACCAGATCGACACCCAGGGACGCCCAATCGATGCCTTCGGGGGTGGCACTGCGCAGCACTTTCACGCAGTCGCCATTGATAAGCAGACAATCGCCCTCGACCCGCACTTCGCCGGGAAACCGGCCGTGGGTGGAGTCAAAGCGTGTCAGGTATTCGATGCTGGCCATGTCGGCCAGATCGTTGATGGCCACAATCTCGAACCCGGCCTTGGCTCCTCGCTCGAACAATGCACGCAAGACGCAACGACCTATCCGGCCGTAGCCGTTGAGTGCAACTTTGTAGGGACGCGGTTGGGGCATGGGGCTCTCGATTACCGTGGTGAATCCTGCAGTTCAGTATTGCCTGAGCCTGCGCTATCGCGAGCAAGCTCGCTCCCACAGGATCGGTGGAGAACCTTGTGGGAGCGAGCTTGCTCGCGATGGCGTCAACCCGGACGATGCAACGTTCGGATCAGTCTTCCAGCAGCTCTTCAGCCTGCCCCAGGATGTTTTCCAGGGTGAAGCCGAACTCCTCGAACAGCGCCGGCGCAGGCGCCGATTCGCCGTAGGTGGTCATGCCGATCACGCGGCCTTCCAGGCCCACGTACTTGTACCAGTAATCGGCATGGGCAGCCTCGATGGCGATCCGCGCGCTGACTTGCAGCGGCAACACAGCCTGCTTGTAGCCAGCATCCTGGGCATCGAACACGCTGGTGCACGGCATGGACACGACGCGTACGTTGCGGCCCTGCTCGGTCAGCTTGTCGTAGGCCTGGACGGCCAGGCCGACTTCGGAGCCGGTGGCGATCAGGATCAGTTCTGGCTCGCCGATGCAGTCCTTGAGCACGTAGCCGCCGCGCGTGATATCGCCGATCTGGTCGGCATCGCGGTTCTGGTGCTGCAGGTTCTGACGGGAGAAGATCAGCGCCGATGGGCCGTCGTTACGCTCGAGGGCGTATTTCCAGGCCACCGCCGACTCCACCGCATCGCACGGACGCCAGGTGTCCAGGTTCGGCGTGCAACGCAGGCTCGCCAGTTGCTCGATCGGCTGGTGCGTCGGGCCATCTTCGCCCAGGCCGATGGAGTCGTGGGTGAACACATACAGGATGCGTTTTTTCATCAGCGCCGACATGCGCACGGCGTTGCGGGCGTATTCCATGAACATCAGGAAGGTGGCGCCGTAAGGTACCAGGCCGCCGTGCAGCGCGACGCCGTTCATGATCGCGCTCATGCCGAACTCGCGAACGCCGTAGTACATGTAGTTGCCGCTGGCATCTTCGGCGCTGACGCCCTTGCAGCCTTTCCACAGGGTCAGGTTGGAACCGGCCAGGTCGGCCGAACCGCCCAGCAGTTCCGGCAGCAATGGGCCGAAGGCGTTCAGGGTGTTCTGGCTGGCCTTGCGGCTGGCGATGGTTTCGCCCTTGGCGGCGACTTCAGCGATGTACGCCGAGGCTTTTTCGGCGAAGTCGGCCGGCAGCTCGCCGCTGAGGCGACGCACCAGCTCGTTTGCCAGCTCGGGGAACTCGGCGGAATAGGCAGCGAAGCGCTGGTCCCAATCGGCTTCGAGCGCACGGCCCTTTTCCTTGGCATCCCATTCGGCGTAGATGTCGGCCGGGATTTCGAACGGGCCATGGTTCCACTTCAGCGCGGCACGGGTCAGGGCGATTTCCTCGGCCCCCAGTGGCGCGCCGTGGCAGTCTTCCTTGCCTTGCTTGTTCGGCGAGCCGAAACCGATGGTGGTCTTGCAGCAGATCAGGGTCGGCTGGGCGCTTTTGCGAGCGGTCTCGATGGCGGTCTTGATCTCTTCCGGATCGTGACCGTCGACGTTGCGGATCACCAGCCAGTTGTAGGCTTCGAAGCGCTTGGGGGTGTCATCGGTGAACCAACCTTCGACTTCGCCATCGATGGAGATGCCGTTGTCGTCGTAGAACGCGATCAGCTTGTCCAGGCCCAGGGTGCCGGCCAGGGAGGCGACTTCATGGGAAATGCCTTCCATCATGCAGCCATCGCCCAGGAACACGTAGGTGTGGTGGTCGACGACGTTATGACCTGGGCGGTTGAACTGCGCCGCCAGGACTTTCTCGGCGAGGGCAAAGCCCACCGCGTTGGCGAGGCCCTGGCCCAGCGGGCCGGTGGTGGTTTCCACGCCTGGGGTGTAGCCGTATTCCGGGTGGCCCGGGGTGCGGCTGTGCAACTGACGGAAGTTCTTCAGGTCATCGATCGACAGGTCATAGCCGGTCAGGTGCAGCAGCGAGTAGATCAACATCGAACCGTGGCCGTTGGACAGCACGAAGCGGTCACGGTCGGCGAACGAGGGGTTGCTCGGGCTGTGCTTGAGGTAGTCGCGCCAAAGCACCTCGGCGATATCCGCCATACCCATGGGGGCACCGGGATGGCCGCTGTTGGCTTTCTGCACGGCATCCATGCTGAGGGCACGAATGGCATTGGCACGCTCACGACGGCTGGGCATCGCTGTTCTCCTGCGGGTATTGAATCGAGAATGAATAAAACGAAACTGAAAAAGGCGAGCATTTTCCCTCACCCACCCGCCCCGGGGCAATGACAGATAGTCATCCTTGAGCGTTTTTCCGGTGGATAAAGTCGCATTCGCCGGGTGAAACCTTTCCGCTGATGATCTGTAGAGTCAAGCACGGATCGGGAAGTGCCATTTATCAACCAATATCAAAACTTTTTGATATTGAACTTGCGAGGATCCAAACCCCTCACTAGACTGCCCTCAACCAGACCGCCCTCACTGGGACGGACCGCCCCACCAATGAAGACTGCGCCACCATGAACCTGCCCGCGCCCTCCATTCGCCAAGACGACTGCGATGAGCTGGCGGCCCTTTGCAAGGCCGGCGGCGATCCGTTGCGGCTCAATGTATTGCGCGCCCTGGCCAACGATTCGTTCGGCGTGCTGGAACTGGCGCAGATCTTCGGCATCGGCCAGTCCGGCATGAGTCACCACCTCAAGGTCCTGGCCCAGGCCGACCTGGTGGCGACCCGCCGGGAAGGCAACGCCATTTTCTATCGCCGCGCCCTGCCCCACACCGACCTGCTGGGCGGCAAACTGCACGCGGCCCTGCTGGACGAAGTGGACGCACTGAGCCTGCCGACCGACGTACAGGCTCGCATCGCCCAGGTTCACGGACAACGGGCGGCCGCCAGCCAGGACTTCTTCGCACGGGTCGCCGAGAAGTTTCGCGCCCAGCAAGACCTGATCGCCGGCTTGCCGCAATACCGTGAAAGCGTGGTGGCGCTGCTCGACAAATTGAGCTTCGAGCCTGCGGCCACGGCGATCGAAGTCGGCCCCGGCGATGGCGCCTTTCTGCCGGAGCTGGCGCGGCGCTTCAGCCAGGTGACGGCACTGGACAACAGCCCGGCCATGCTCGAGCTGGCGCGCCAGGTCTGTGAGCGCGAGGCCCTGGCTAACGTGCGCCTGCAACTGGCCGATGCACTGGACGGCATGAGCCTGCAGGCCGACTGCGTGGTATTGAACATGGTGCTGCATCATTTCGCCGCGCCGGCCGATGCACTCAAGCACATGGCTCGCCTGCTGCAACCGGGCGGCAGCCTGCTGGTGACCGAGCTATGCAGCCACAACCAGAGCTGGGCCAGGGAAGCCTGTGGCGACCTCTGGCTCGGCTTTGAACAGGACGACCTGGCCCGCTGGGCCACCGCAGCGGGCCTCGTGCCCGGGGAAAGCCTCTATGTAGGCTTACGTAATGGTTTCCAGATCCAGGTTCGCCACTTTCAGCGACCCACTGGCGACACTCACCAACGGTAACTTGTAGGAAAACATCGAGATGAGCGAATACTCCCTTTTCACCTCCGAGTCCGTGTCTGAAGGGCATCCGGACAAAATCGCCGACCAGATTTCTGATGCGGTGCTGGACGCCATCATTGCTGAAGACAAGTTCGCCCGGGTGGCGTGCGAGACTCTGGTGAAAACGGGCGTGGCGATCATCGCTGGCGAAGTCACCACGTCGGCCTGGGTCGACCTGGAACAGATCGTTCGCGACGTCATCCTGGGCATCGGCTACAACAGCTCCGACGTCGGCTTCGACGGCGCGACCTGCGGCGTGATGAACATCATCGGCAAGCAGTCCCCGGACATCAACCAGGGCGTTGACCGGGCCAAGCCTGAAGACCAGGGCGCAGGCGACCAGGGCCTGATGTTCGGCTACGCCAGCAACGAGACCGACGTGCTGATGCCGGCCCCGATCACCTTCTCGCACCAGTTGGTTCAACGCCAGGCCGAGGCCCGTAAATCCGGCCTGCTGCCTTGGCTGCGCCCGGACGCCAAGTCCCAGGTGACCTGCCGTTACGAAGGCGGCAAGGTGGTCGGTATCGACGCCGTCGTCCTGTCGACCCAGCACAACCCTGAGGTGTCCTACAAAGACCTGCGCGAAGGCGTGATGGAATTGATCGTCAAGCACGTGCTGCCTGCCGAGTTGCTGTCCAAGGACACCCAGTTCCACATCAACCCGACCGGCCAGTTCATCATCGGCGGCCCGGTGGGCGACTGCGGCCTGACCGGTCGCAAGATCATCGTCGACAGCTATGGCGGCATGGCCCGTCACGGCGGTGGCGCGTTTTCCGGCAAGGATCCATCGAAGGTTGACCGTTCGGCCGCCTACGCCGGTCGTTATGTCGCCAAGAACATCGTGGCCGCCGGCCTGGCCGAGCGCTGCGAGATCCAGGTGTCCTACGCCATTGGCGTCGCCCAGCCTACGTCGATCTCGCTGAACACCTTCGGCACCGGCAAGATCGGCGATGACAAGATCATCAACCTGGTCCGCGAAGTGTTCGACCTGCGTCCATACGCCATCACCACCATGCTCGACCTGCTGCACCCGATGTACCAGGACACCGCCGCCTACGGTCACTTCGGTCGTACGCCAGAGACCAAGACCGTCGATGGCGATACCTTCACCACGTTCACCTGGGAAAAAACCGACCGCGCGGACTCCCTGCGCGCCGCTGCCGGCCTGTAACACCCGCGAGCAAGGAAAAGCCCCTGGCGACTGGGTCGCCAGGGGCTTTTTTTATTAAAAAATCAAAGTCAGGCACCGCTTCTGTGGCGAGGGGATTTATCCCCTCGCCACAGGGGGACCCAACAGGGACCTCAGAGAGTCTAGGCCCGCCGTGCCACCAGCAAAAACGAAGCCGCACTGGCGAGCAGCCCCGCACACATCCGATTGAACAGGCGCTTGCCACTGGGCCGGGCGAACAGCCGCCGCGCGTAAATGCCCATGTAGCAATACAACCCGATGGCGATGCACTCCAGCGCCAGGAACAAGCCACCCAGCACGGCGAATTGTTGGGTGACGGTACCTGTACGGTCGACGAATTGCGGCAGGAACGCAGTGAACAACAAGATTGCCTTCGGATTGCCAATCGCCACCAGGAACTCCTGGCGCGCCAGGCCGGCCCGGGTCATCGATGCGAGCCCGGCTTCGCTGTCGGCCTCGGGCCGGGCCCGCCACAACTGCACGGCCAGATAGAACAGGTAACCGGCACCGACGAGCTTGATCCCCAGGAACAGCAGCTCCGATGTGTGCAACACCGCGGTGAGGCCCACCGCAGCCAGGGCGATCATGATCGCGAACGCCAGCAACCGACCGATGCCGCCGCTGCACGCCCGGACGAAGCCATAACGCGAGGCGTTGCTGATGGAGAGCAGGTTGTTCGGCCCCGGCGCCATGTTCAGCGCAAAGCAGGCCGGAATGAAAACAGCGAGTGTCGGCAGGTCCATTCGGGCGTTCCAGACAGAGGTGGATCGAAGGCTCATTCTGCACCGGTCATTGGGCGGTTCAAGGGACAGTTGCGTGGCGAAATCCCGCGGGACTGTACCGCCGCGACTTTGCCACCAGGCGCCGCAAAATCCGGTAACGCTCCGCCCCTCGCAACAGCCGGGACGCTGACTAGCCTTCAGATACTCAACCGAGCAAGGATGCTTCGATGCCACCGTTCCTCTATGCCCTCGCCTGTCTCGTATTCATGGCCCTCCCCGCAGTAGCCGCACCCTGTCCCGACTGGGCCGCTGAACGAGCCCGGGCGGAGATCGCCGCGCTGCAACAGCAAATCGACACCTGGGACGACCGTTACCACCGCCTCGGCCAGTCGCTGGTGGCCGATGAGCTTTATGATCAATCCCGCACACAGCTGGGCCAATGGCGCCACTGCTTCAATCTCGCGGCGCCCGACAATCCCCTGCGCCCAGCGGGCGGAAAGGTGCGGCATCCTGTCGTCCATACCGGCCTGGAAAAACTGAAGGATGCCGACGCAGTGGAGGCCTGGCTGCTCGGGCGAGAGGAGGTCTGGGCGCAACCGAAAGTCGATGGCGTGGCGGTCTCCCTGGTTTACCGCAAGGGCCGCCTGCATCAGGCGATCAGCCGCGGCGATGGCGTCCAGGGGCATGACTGGACCGCGAGCGCGCACCAGATCGGCGCCCTCGCGCAGCGACTGCGCCAGCCCGTGGACCTGGTCGTCCAGGGGGAGTTGTACTGGCGCCTGGACGCCCATGTCCAAGCCAGCCGTGGCAGTCTGAACGCCCGCGCAACCGTGGCGGGCTTGATGGCGCGCAACAATTTGACGGCGCAGGAAGCATCCTCCATTGGCCTGTTCGTCTGGGACTGGCCTGACGGGCCCGACACCCTGCCAGAGCGGATGGCCGCGCTGAACGCGCTGGGCTTCGCTGACACCCGCGACTACAACCAGCCTGTCCGGACACTGAAGGATGCCGAGCGGTGGCGCGACCACTGGTACCGCACCCCGCTGCCCTTCGCCAGCGATGGGATCGTCCTGCGCCAGAGCCGCCGCCCACCCGCCGACCGCTGGCAGGCCAGGTCGCCGTTCTGGAGCGTGGCCTGGAAATACCCGTATGCCCAGGCCCTGGCCGAAGTGCGCAAGGTGCGCTTCAAGGTCGGGCGTACCGGGCGTATCACCCCCGTGCTGGAACTTGAACCGACCCTGCTCGACGACCGGCGGATTCGCCGGGTCAGCGTCAGCTCCCTCAAGCGCTGGGAGGAGATGGACATCCGTCCCGGCGATCGGGTCGCCATCAGCCTGGCCGGGCTGACCATTCCACGACTCGACGAGGTGGTGCTGCGCAGCCTCGAGCGCCAGGACGTCAATGCGCCTGTGGCGAGCGATCACCACTTCTTGAGCTGCTGGCAAGCGACGCCCGGCTGTGAAAGCCAATTCCTCGCACGCCTGAACTGGCTCAGCGGCAAGCACGGGCTCGCCCTGCCCCATGTCGGCCCCGGCACCTGGGAAAAACTCCTGGCGGCCGGCAGGCTTCACGGATTATTGGATTGGTTGACCCTCGATGCCGCCGAGCTTGCTAACATTGACGGCTTCGGCGAACGCACCAGCGCGCGCCTGCTCGCCAGCCTCGACAGCGCCCGGCAACGCCCTTTCGGGCAATGGCTCAAGGCCTTGGGCCTGCCCCCCATCGGTGAGGCCCGGCTGGAAGGGCCGTGGCAGGCGCTGGCCGAGCGCAGCACCGAACAATGGCAAGCCGAAGTCGGCATCGGACCGGGACGCGCCGCGCAATTGAGCGCCTTTTTTCGCGAGCCGCAGGTGCTGGCCTTGAGTGACGTATTACGCTCCGCCGGGGTCGACGGTTTTTAATCCGCCCCCCGTGCGGTTGAACCCAAGGGGCGAACATGCGTTCCAACAGCGCATCTGTACCGACCGCTCGCGATTTTTTTACGGAGTTGCTATGAATTTCCTGTCCCCCGTTGCCCTGCTGGTCTTATGCAGCGCCATGGCCGCCCCTTTGTTGGCGGACGAGCAAACCCCGGAACTCACCGGCTGCGCGGCCAAGCGCCAGGGCATCATCAACCAGATCGAACTGGCCAAGTCCCGTGGCAACCAGGACCAGCAGGCAGGCCTGGAGACCGCACTGAGTGAAGTCACCACCCATTGCACCGATGCGTCCTTGCGCAAGGAGCGTGAAAACAAGGTGCTCGATGCCAAGCACGAGGTCAGCCGGCGTCAGGCCGACCTGGAAAAGGCCATGAAGAAAGGCGATGCCGAGCGGATCAACAAACGCAAGGACAAGCTGGCAGCCTCCCGCAAGGAATTGCAGGAAGCGGTGGATGAGTTGGATAAGTGAACATTGAAAAGATCGCAGGCTTCGCCAGCGCCTACAAGGATCCGATCCAATCTGTAGGCGCTGGCTGGCGAGCCCTGCGATCTTTCAAGGCAAGTCAATAATCCCGAAACTCTTTATGACAGGCACTGCACGCATCTTCGACCTTCTGCACTGCCGGCCCCAGGTAACTGGCCCTGTACGGTTGGACTTTGCTGGCGGTCACCAACTCACCGGTGGCCGCTTCAAGGTTGCGAGCCAGCTCCTGGAAGCGCGCCTGTTTTTGCCAGACGTCATCCCGGGCGCTGGTGTGGTCTTGCTCGCGTACTTGCGGGAAGTGCTTCCACGGCTCATGGGACAATTGGTCCAGCTGCGCCGCGCCCTCGGCGAAACGTGCGCCATCGAACGGGACTCGGCCGCGCAGCATGCCGCCCAGCTCTTCATTGGTCTTGAGCATCTGCTTGAAAATCGTCTTGCGCTGGCCCAGGGGCGAATTGGGATCGACGCCGCCACAGGCGGACAACATCAGGCAGGCCAGCACGGCCATGGAAAATCGTTTTACAAACATCTTGGCCTCGGGGCAGGAAACGGCGGTTAGTATCCTCGGGTCATCGGTAAAGACCAATGGCCCTATCAACAATACGGGTTGTTCGAGCGCCTGACAGCGTCCGAATGGCTGCAAAGGAAATCTTCATGAACAGCCGCATCAAGCCCTGGCACAAAGGCCTGGCATTGACCCTACCGCTGATGGCACTGTTGGCCGGTTGCAACCGCGGCGAAAAGGTCGAAGAACCGCAGACCCACGCCCTCGCCACCTATGTCAGCGCCCCCTGGGAGGCGCTGCCGGCGGTATCCGATGCAGACCTGCTGGCCGGTTTCGGTTCCTGGCGCAGCGCGTGCACCCGGCTCAAGGCCGATGCGACCTGGGGCCCGACCTGCGCGGCAGCGGCCAATGCGCCGCAAACCCCACAGGATGTACGCAACTTCCTGAAACAGAACCTGGACGTCTATGGCCTGCGCTCGGGGGACAACAGCCCCAACGGCCTGATTACCGGCTATTACGAGCCGGTCTACCCCGGCAGCCTCACCCAGACCACCACGGCGAATATCCCGGTCTACGGTGTACCGGAGGACATGATCATCGTGTCGCTGGACAGCATCTACCCTGAGCTCAAGGGTAAACGCTTGCGCGGCCGCCTCGAAGGCCGGGTGCTCAAGCCGTACGACGACGCGGCCACCATCGAGACCAACGGCGCGAAGGCGCCGGTCATTGCCTGGCTGACCGATCCCATGAACCTGCAATTCCTGCAAATACAGGGTTCGGGACGCATTCAATTGGCTGACGGCCGCCAACTGCGCATCGGCTATGCTGACCAGAACGGCCATCCTTACCGTCCCATCGGACGCTGGCTGGTCGAACAAGGCGAACTCAAGAAAGAAGACGTGACCATGGGCACCATCAGTGCCTGGGCCAAGGCCAACCCGAACCGCATTCCCGAATTGCTCGCCAGCAACCCCAGCTACGTGTTCTTCAACCGCAACCCCGATAGCAACGAAGGCCCGCGAGGTTCGCTGAATGTACCTCTGACCGCCGGCTACAGCGTGGCGGTGGACCGCAAGGTGATTCCGCTGGGCAGCCTGTTGTGGTTATCCACCACTCGTCCCGATGGCAGCGCCTTGAACCGCCCCGTCGCCGCCCAGGACACTGGCGGTGCGATTACCGGCGAAGTGCGGGCGGACCTGTTCTGGGGCACGGGTGAAGCGGCGGGCCAACTGGCCGGGGACATGAAACAGCAGGGACAGATCTGGATGCTCTGGCCCAAGGGCATGGCGTTGCCGCAAGTGCCTCAGGTGGCGAATGCAGTGGCCGCCAACCCTTGAGAAATGGATTGAGGGTACAGGCCCTATCGCGAGCAAGCTCGCTCCCACAGTAGATCGCCAGTGGACACATATCTTGTGTGCGGCTAGATCCAATGTGGGAGCGAGCTTGCTCGCGATAGGGCCAGTACAGACGCCGACGATTCGGCCGCCAGGCTCAAATCGAAACGAAGAAGAAACTCGCCACCAACCCTACCCCCACGAACCACACCAGCGAACGCAGAATCGCCCAGTCTGCCAGATAGCAAATGATGTAGAGCAGGCGGCTGGTGATGAACAGCACCGCCAGCACGTTGATGGTGACCAGTTCGGCGTTGCCGGCCAGGTGCGCGACGATCACAGCGGCGGCGAAAAACGGGCTGATTTCAAAGCTGTTCAGTTGCGCCGCGTAGGCACGCCGGGGCGCGCCTTCGAGTGAATCGAGAAAGTCCCGGGGATCGTGATTATCCTGCAACCGGTATTTCCCACCGGCCTTGGCGATCCCTATACACAGGTAAGGCAGGAGAAAAGCAATCAACACACACCACAGGGCAACCGTCATACCGCACTTCCTTTTTGAGTTTTATAGAGAATCGAGCGTCAGGCTTTCATCACCAGCATGCCAATCAGCACCAGCCCGCAGGCTAAGAGCCGCGGCCGGCCAAAAGGTTCTTTCAGGTAGCGCATGCCGAACAGCACCACCAGGATCACGCTGATCTCCCGCAGTGCCGCCGCTTCGGCGATTGAGCCCAGTTGCATGGCCCATAGCACCAGAGCGTAGCTGAACAATACGCAGAATCCGACCGCCAACCCCAGCCGCCACTGTTCGTGCCAGAACCCCATGAACGCCGGCCGTTTGCTCACCAACGCCAGCAAGGGGAAGGGCCAGGCGCTGAGCAGCGTGACCCAGACCAGGTAATCCAGCGGATGGGACCAACGTCGCAGGGCATGGCCATCGATAAAGGTGTAGCAACCGATGCACAGGCCGATCAGCGCCACCACTGGCAGCATCGACCAGGGCAGCCGGTCGCCGCCACCGCCCTGCCACAACAGGCAAAGCATGCCGAACGGGATCAGCAAAATGCCGATGACCTGCTGGGTCGTCAGCGCTTCGCCAGCGAAAATAAACGTCAGGGCCAGCACCACCAGCGGCGACAGGCCACGCATCAGTGGATAGACCAACCCCAGGTCACCGACCCGATAAGCCTGGATCAGCAAATAGCGGTACAGCAGCTCGAACGCCGCCGAGGCCAGGATCCACGGCCAGATCTCCAACGGCGGCAATGCCACGAAACCCAGGGTCAACGCGACGAACAGCAGGGCGACGCTGTCCATGCACGCCACCACCAGCAAACGCTCGCCACTGAATTTGATCAGCGTATTCCACGCCGCATGCAACAACGCCGCTACCAACACCAAGGCCGTCGCAAGCACGGCACGCTCCTTGTCTTGTCCCTCCTCCCGTAGGCGCTGCCGAAGGCTGCGATCTTTTGATCTTTCACGCCAGACTCAATTGTCAGTGGAAAGATCGCAGCCTCGTTGCACTCGACAGTTCCTACGATCAGCGGGGCTCATGAATTGATTCGCGATCGTTTATACTTCAAGCCGACCACGCCGCACTCAGTTGCGCATACCCCTAATTCCAATAATCTCGCGGTTGTCCCGTTCACTCGAATAGGGGCGCCGGCATGCGTATGCCTGATCAGAGCGTCAAGACTACAGACAGAGACCCTGCGCATGCCACTCGCCTTGCTTGCTTTGGCCGTTGCCGCTTTTGGCATCGGCACGACTGAATTCGTCATCATGGGGCTGTTGCCCGATGTCGCCCGGGACCTGGCCGTGAGCATTCCCCAGGCCGGACTGCTGATCACCGGCTACGCCCTGGGCGTGGTGTTCGGCGCACCGGTCCTGGCGATCGGTACCGCCAACATGCCGCGCAAGGCCACGCTGCTGGGCATGACCCTGATGTTCATTCTCGGCAATGCGCTCTGCGCCCTGGCGCCGAACTACACCACGCTGATGGCCGCCCGGGTCGTTACTGCGCTATGCCACGGAGCATTCTTTGGCATTGGTTCGGTGGTGGCGGCCGGGCTGGTGGCGCCGAACAAACGGGCCCAGGCGATTGCCATGATGTTCACCGGCCTGACCCTGGCCAACGTGCTGGGCGTCCCGTTGGGCACGGCCCTGGGTCAATACGCCGGCTGGCGCTCGACCTTCTGGGCGGTCTCGATCATCGGCGTGATCGCGGCCATTGCCCAATGGGTCTGGCTGCCCAGGGAAATCCCCATGGACAAGGCCAACCTGGCCAGTGAGTTCAAGGTCCTGGGCAAGGTCAACGTGTTGCTCGCCCTGGGCATGAGCGTACTGGCCTCTACCAGTCTGTTCAGCGTGTTCACCTACATCGCGCCGATCCTGCAGGACATCACCGGCGTCAGCCCCCACGGCATCACCGTCATGCTGCTGTTGTTCGGCGTCGGCCTGACGGCCGGCAGCTTCCTCGGTGGACGCCTGGCGGACCGGCGCCTGCTGCCTGCGCTGGTGGGCATGGCCCTGGCCGTGGTGCTGGTGTTGGCCGCGTTCAGCCAGACCAGCCGGTCGGTGATCCCGGCGGCAATCACCCTGGTGCTGTGGGGCATCTTCGCCTTCGCCCTGTGCCCGATCCTGCAATTGCTGATCATCGACCAGGCCCACGAAGCACCGAACCTCGGCTCCACACTCAACCAGAGCGCATTCAACCTGGGCAACGCCGCCGGGGCCTGGATGGGTGGGTTGGTGGTGGCCAGTGGTGCCGACCTGGCGGATCTCCCCTGGACCGGAGCAGCGGTCGGCGGCCTCACGGTATTGACCGCCCTGTTCTTTATCCATCGACAACGACGCTTGGTGGCAGTCGCTGTTTGAGGGCCTGGGAAATATGCCCTGCCGGTGAGCGAATGGGCGACGCCTTCAGTAAGATTTAGCCCCCCAGCCGTGCGAGCCGTTTTACCAGCCCTCCAGAAGCCTTGTTCCAGAGCGCTTCGCAATGACATCCGCCGGGGACTGCTTGCAGCCGGCGGATGTTTGTCCAATTGAGTCGCAACGAAATTAGCCTTCAGATCTTGCTTACAGTTCGGCCCCCTTCCCTCCCGGGCACACGGAACGAACCAGAATGCTAGCAATCTCGCAATACACCCCCTCCCTTCACACGTTTGAAAACGCAGGCCAGCTCGCAAGGCAAGCCATCCCTGAACGCCCCCGACAATTGGCATGCGGCGCGACAGACCGGTCGATTACCCTCGTTCGACATGAAGACGGTAGTGCTCAAGTCAGTATCGATCGGCCTCCCATCACAGAACTGGTCCTGAGCGGCGGTGGCGCCAAGGGGGTGGCGTATTCCGGCTTCGTCGATACGCTCGAAGCCAACGGCATCATGGACAATATCAGAACGATTTCAGGCTCCTCTGCGGGAGCCATATCGGCAGCGCTGCTCGCCAGCGGTATGAATCATGCCGGCTTCGACAGGATTTCTGACGATATCCCTCTTATTTCCTTGCTCGACAGCACCAACGCTACTGTTCAAAAAATCCAGAACGGATTGTCGAAGCTGGGCGAGAAACTGGAAAAAATCCCGCTGGCGCAACTGTTGTGCGATTTGCTGCCACGCCTGGGTTCCAAAGGAATGCCACTGGAGAAGCTGATCAGGGAGGAGGCTTGCACGTCGCTGTTACAACGTTGCAAGGAACACCCGGAGCCTCTTTCCGAAGACGCGCAACAAGCCGTTGCCAATGTGGAAAGGAACCAATACGTCACTTTTGCCGACCTGGCCGTCCTGAGCAAAGAGGTCCCGCAAATCAAATCCGTGGAAATCACCGGCACCGCCATGTTCGAGGAAGGCACGCAATTGGTGGTCTTCAGCGCGGACCTGACCCCCGATATGGACATTGCCGTGGCCGCGCATATCTCCGCGTCACTGCCGGTGGTGTTCAGCCAGCCGACCCTGCAAGGACAGCCGTTCCAACCGATGGGCGCCACCACGGCATTTGCCGATGGCGGCATCCTGAACAACACACCGGTACCGGCCATCTACAACCCGGCCACCTCCATGAGCCCGATCCCGGACGGCGAGCCTTTGATTCTGGTATTCGAAGCTCAAGAGTCGGCCCAGGAAAACCCGCGAGGCACCGGCATCTCGGCCCTGATCGATCGGGTTCTCAAGGCTCCCCACACAGCCAGCGCTGCATGGCATGCCGAACAACTGAAGCAATTTGCCGACAAGACCGTCGTCGTGCCGCTGATAACCGATAAAGGCAATTATTCTGGCCTGGTGAGTGGAACGATCAACTTCAGCATGTCCAAGGAGACCAAGAACCATCTCCAGGAAGAACTGCGCAAGGCTGTTCAAACCCACGTGGACGAACGCAACGCCACGCAGCAGACCTTTTCGTTTGCCTCGGTCGAAGATGCCCTGTTGGCGTTGAGCGACAAGGACTTCGAACCGCTGAGCGCAGAACTGGAAGGCGATGATGCCTGCGCCGAGGTAGTCGCCTTCAGGCGCCATGCGCTGCTGGCGTTGACGCAATTGAAGGAAGCGATCCAGGCGGCCAACGAAACGGCCTCCAAGCTTGAACCCACTTCACAAATGCACACGGCCATCTGGGTCCTCGACCAGCTTGCGGACCAGCCCGGCAAGCTGGATTGGCTGGCAAAACGTCTCAACCACAGCAATGACCCGGACTTCATGCAATTCCTGCAGGCCGCTGCCGAGTGGGACAGCGGCGCGACCAGCGCCATTTCCGAGGTGACCCGTCACGCCGTCGAGCAAATGCACCTGCACGACGTTGCCACGCGCATCCATAACGTCGTGCAAAACGTACTGAATCCCGCGCGCTTTATCGGTGGCCAGCCCGATGCAAACATCAAGCTGATAAAAGGGGCCATCCGGGACCTGCAGGACGTGCAAGATCCAAAGAGCTCCAAAAACTCACTGGAGCAGAAGATCGCGTTCAACAATTCCCTCGAACGGGTCATCGCCAACTACAGGTCGCGCTACACGGGGATGCTCGATCCGGAGTCGACAACCCGCAAGACACTGCGCAACATGCAATTCAAATAACCGCCGCTCACGCCGGGAGCCAGGGATCAGGTTCCCGCCTATTCCGAATCGCTGCGCCGCGCAGGCTTATCCGGGCGTTTATCTTTGGGCAGGCCGACTTCGCTGCGGATCTGTGCATGGCTGATCAAAGCGAAGATGAAGCTGCCGCCGACGATGTTGCCGGCCAGCGTCGGCCCGGCGAAAACCATCCAGAAGTCCTCCCAGGACAACTGGCCGGCGAACACCAGGTAGGACACTTCGGCCGAGCCGACGACGATGTGGGTGAAATCCCCCAGCGCCATGAGGTAGGTGATCAGAATGATGATCCACATCTTGGCGCTTTCCATGGACGGGATCATCCAGACCATGGTGGCGATCATCCAGCCGGAAATGATGCCCTTGGCGAACATCTGGCCGGTGTCGTTCTCCATGACCTTGCGGCCGATCTCCAGGAAAGCCTGATCGGTGCGCGGGTCGAAAATCGGCAGGTGCAGCATCACGTAGGCCACCAGCAAGGTGCCGCACAGGTTGCCCACCAGCACCACCCCCCAAAGCCGCAGCAACCGACCGAAGTTGCCCAGCGTGGGTTTGCTCATGATCGGCAGCACGGCGGTCAGGGTGTTTTCGGTGAACAGTTGCTGGCGGGCCAGGATCACCGCAAGGAAGCCGGCGCAGTAACCGAAACTGGCGATGACCTTGAAGCCCTCGTGATCCGGCAGCCGGGAGCTGAGCAAGCCCATCGCCATCAGCGACAGCCCCATGGTCAGCCCCGCCGCCAGGGCCGACCACCAGAGCGCGGCGATACTGCGCTCCAGCTCCAGATCGCCCTGGGTGCGGATGATTTCATGCAACACGGCCGCCCGCGGCGGCTGGTTACGGTCGACTTCGTGCTGCTCCTGAGCCGAAAGGTCAGGGGTCTTGCCGTCTTTATGAGTGTCCATGCAACTCCTGAACCCGTGGCGTGATGTACCTACGACACGCGGCGCCCGGAGCTGTTCAGTGGCACCCCAAACACAAATGTGGGCGCGAGCCTGCTCGCGATAGCGGTGGGTCGGTTTGCATCGGTGTTGAATATGCAATCGTCATCGCGAGCAAGCTCGCTCCCACAAAGGGTTCTGCGGTGAGGTCGAGATTCAGGTTTGCCGCCAACTCCCCTGTGGGAGCGAGCTTGCTCGCGATGAAAGCGCCGCCGATCTCACTCGACGACATCATCCTTGAACTGGTCCTTGACGTACTTGATCTCGGTCCGGCCATGGGGCGCGGGCAAGCCGTCTTCGCCGAGGTTGACGAAGACCATTTTCTCCACGGTCAGGATGCTCTTGCGGGTGATCTTGTTGCGCACCTCGCAGGTCAAGGTGATGGAGGTGCGGCCAAACTCGGTGGCGGTGATGCCCAGCTCGATGATGTCGCCCTGGCGCGAAGCGCTGACGAAATTGATTTCCGAAATGTACTTGGTGACCACGCGCTGGTTGCCCAACTGGACAATGGCGTAGATCGCCGCCTCCTCGTCGATCCAGCGCAACAGGCTGCCGCCGAACAGCGTGCCGTTGGGGTTGAGGTCTTCGGGCTTGACCCATTTGCGGGTGTGGAAATTCATGATCACTCCTGAGCGTCTGGTCGATGGATTGCTGCATCATGGCAGACCGCACGGCCAGGCTCTACGTCGCGGGCCCTATGACGGTCATCGGCAATTTCGATTTGCCGACAGAAACCCTTTTGGAAGATCCGATTAGCCCGTTATAATCGCCCCGCTTTACCCGGTCCACCCGTTGGACCGGTCCCGCCACCTGTCCGAGGGGCGCTGCAGCAGGCTCGACCTGTCAGGCTCGGATGGGGCGTTGTTTGTACGGGCCTGCCCGCACGGACACTAAACGCACAACGGCGCCCATTCGCATACATTACGAATGGAGGCTCTTCATGAGCGCTGTTATCACGCCCGCAGCTTTTACCGATTACAAAGTCGCCGACATGTCCCTGGCTGCCTGGGGCCGTCGCGAAATCATCATCGCCGAATCCGAAATGCCAGCCCTGATGGGTCTGCGTCGCAAGTACTCTGGCGAACAGCCATTGAAAGGCGCAAAAATCCTCGGCTGCATCCACATGACCATCCAGACCGCCGTGCTGATCGAAACCCTGGTTGCCCTGGGTGCCGAAGTGCGCTGGTCGTCCTGCAACATCTTCTCGACCCAGGACCAGGCCGCTGCCGCCATCGCCGCCGCCGGTATCCCGGTATTCGCCTGGAAAGGCGAGACCGAGCAGGAGTACGAGTGGTGCCTGGAGCAGACCATCCTCAAGGATGGCCAGCCATGGGATGCCAACATGATCCTCGACGACGGCGGCGACCTGACCGAGCTGCTGCACAAGAAGTACGCCGCGGTACTGGACAAGGTCCACGGCGTCACCGAAGAGACCACCACCGGCGTTCACCGCCTGCTGGACATGCTGGCCAAGGGCGAACTGAAGATCCCGGCCATCAACGTCAACGACTCGGTGACCAAGAGCAAGAACGACAACAAGTACGGCTGCCGTCACAGCCTCAACGACGCCATCAAGCGCGGCACCGACCACCTGTTGTCGGGCAAGCAGGCGCTGGTGATCGGCTACGGTGACGTGGGCAAGGGTTCGTCCCAGTCCCTGCGCCAGGAAGGCATGATCGTCAAGGTGTCCGAAGTCGACCCGATCTGCGCCATGCAGGCTTGCATGGACGGTTTCGAACTGGTTTCGCCGTTCATCGACGGGATCAACGACGGCACCGAAGCCAGCATCGACAAGGCGCTGCTGGGCAAGATCGACCTGATCGTGACCACCACCGGCAACGTCAATGTCTGCGACGCCAACATGCTCAAGGCCCTGAAGAAGCGCGCCGTGGTCTGCAACATCGGTCACTTCGACAACGAAATCGACACCGCTTTCATGCGCAAGAACTGGGCATGGGAAGAAGTGAAGCCACAGGTCCACAAGGTGCACCGCACCGGCACCGGCAGCTTCGACCCACAGAACGACGACTACCTGATCCTGCTGGCCGAAGGCCGCCTGGTTAACCTGGGCAACGCCACCGGTCACCCAAGCCGCATCATGGACGGTTCGTTCGCCAACCAGGTCCTGGCCCAGATCTTCCTGTTCGGCCAGAAATACGCCGACCTGTCGCCGGCCCAGAAAGCCGAGCGCCTGACCGTGGAAGTACTGCCCAAGAAACTCGACGAAGAAGTGGCCCTGGAAATGGTCCGCGGTTTCGGCGGCGTGGTCACCAAGCTGACCAAGCAACAGGCTGACTACATCGGCGTCACCGTCGAAGGCCCGTTCAAGCCGCACGCTTACCGCTACTGATCGGCGCTGCTCCCCCTGTGGGAGCGGGCTCTTTTGTGGGAGCGAGCCTGCTCGCGATGCAGACACCTCGATCTGACTGTCGGACCGAGGTGATACTAATCGCGAGCAGGCTCGCTCCCACATAAGCCCGCCCCCACCTGGGATATGCAAGCCTCACCGGCCTACGAGTTTCCAAGGATATGACCATGTCCCAAGACCGTCGCTACAGCTTCGAGTTCTTCCCGACGAAGACCGATGCTGGGCATGAAAAACTGATTGCCACTGCCCGCCAGTTGGCCAGCTACAACCCCGATTTCTTCTCCTGCACCTATGGCGCGGGCGGTTCGACCCGCGATCGCACCCTGAACACCGTGTTGCAGCTCGAAAGCGAAGTCAAAGTTCCCGCGGCCCCTCACCTGTCCTGCGTCGGCGACAGCAAGGACGACCTGCGCGGCCTGTTGACCCAGTACAAGGCCGCCGGCATCAAGCGCATCGTTGCCCTGCGTGGCGACCTGCCGTCGGGCATGGGCATGGCCAGCGGTGAGCTGCGCCATGCCAACGAACTGGTGAGCTTCATTCGTGAGGAAACCGGCGAACATTTCCACGTCGAAGTGGCTGCGTATCCGGAGATGCACCCGCAAGCGCGCAACTTCGAAGACGATCTGCGCAATTTCGTGCGCAAGGCCAATGCTGGCGCCAACAGTGCCATCACCCAGTATTTCTTCAACGCCGACAGTTATTTCTACTTCGTCGAACGTATCCGCAAGCTGGGCGTCGACATTCCTGTCGTGCCGGGAATCATGCCAATCACCAACTACAGCAAGCTGGCGCGCTTCTCCGACGCGTGCGGTGCAGAAATCCCACGCTGGATTCGCAAACAACTGGAAGCCTATGGCGATGACTCCTCAAGCATCCAAAGCTTCGGCGAGGAAGTCATCACACAAATGTGTGAGCGTTTGTTGCAGGGCGGCGCACCAGGGCTGCATTTCTATACCCTTAACCAGGCCGAGCCCAGCCTCGCGGTATGGAACAACCTCAAGCTGCCGCGCTGAATTGACTTAATGCGGTGGTACAAAGAGGCCTTGGCGAAAACCAAGGCCTTTTTTATTAAGCACAGACATCTGGAGGATCGCAGTAGATGCCCAATGGTCACAGGCTAACGACCCCACAACTCATTTATCTGGTCTACGGGGCCGAAACCTATCACCAGGAAGCGTTGTTCAGCATCGCCAGCGCATTGGCCGGTCTGCGCAAGACACCGGACCAAGCCTTGGATATCCAGGTGTTCACCGACAATCGCGCACCGTACGCAGGGCTGCCGGTGCGTCTGCGCCCGCTGGACAATGAAACCCGCCAGGCCTGGATCGAACCCCACGGGTATCACTTCCGTGCCAAGCACGTGGTAATGCAGAAGGTGCTCGAAGAAGCCGAAGTGGCGCTGCTGATCGACACCGACACTTTTTTCCATTGCTCCCCCCTCGAACTGTTTCGCCGGGTCCAGCCTGGCACGTTGCTGTGCAATGCCTTCGGCCTGACGTATGGCGCCAACAAGGACGCCGGGCTTTACCTGACACTGGCCGACACACTGCGCCAGCGGCAGCTCGCGGACGACGACATGCCGTTGTTGAACTCCGGGGTCATTGGTCTCAACTGCGTCGATGCGTCGGTCCTGGATCGCTCGATCGCCCTGATGGATGAGCTGTATCCATTGGCGAAGGGTGCCTACACGCTGGAAGAATTCTGCCTTTCGGTAGCGGCCTATCGCTCGGTGCGGGTGCGCGAGTGCCCGGACCTGATCCACCACTATTGGAGCCGCAAGCAGCTGTTCCGCGCCAAGACCAAAGCCTGGCTCGACAAACACGGTGCCGCACCGACTTGCCACCAGGCCCTGGATGAAACCGGTCAAGTCACCGCCACCCTGCCTCGACCGCCGGCCTTCCAACGCCTGGCCTATAAGTTCATCACCCTGGGGCTGCCCAGCCATAAACGCCAGTTCATGCGCGAGATCCTCTATGGCTGCTATCGCCATACCAATGAGTTCGACCAGGCCTGCGCCCCGGTCTGGTGGGAAAAAGCCCTGCAGAACGTCGAACATCGCCTGGAAAAATCGCTGCAGGACCATGAACTCAAACGTTGGCTCGATCATCCGCTGATTCGCCTCGTGCTGGGTGAGCGCCGCGAAGCCATCTATGCGCATCTGATGCAGGCAAAAGGTAACTAGTGCCTGCGTGGTGAGTTCGTCAGTTCAAATTCGCAGAAGTTGACTCACTCACCAAACAGGCCACCAGGGCACAGGCCAGAGCGCTCTAGCTATTTGATGAGCTCTCGTCGTAACCTCAGGCCCATGCCCGTCATTGTCCAGCTGCTGACCACCCTTCTTCTCTTGTGCCTGAGCGTGACCGCCCAGGCCGAAAAGTTGCGCATTGTCACCGAACCCTGGGCGCCTTATGTCTACGAAGAGAACGGCAAGATGCTCGGCCTGGACTACGAAACCACGGCCATTGTGTTCAAACGCCTGGGCATCGATGTGGAATGGCAGTTCCTGCCCTGGAAGCGGTGCCTGGCGATGCTGGAACAAGGGCTGGCGGACGGTGCGCTGGACATTTTCCACAGCGATGAGCGCGATGCCCTGTTGCTTTACCCCAGCGAACCGCTGTCGGACGTGGAGTTCGTGATGTTCTACGCCAACGCCCGCCCCCATCCGTTTCGCACGCTCGACGACCTGGGCGGCCTGACCGTTGGCACTTCGCCCGGTTACCTGTACAGCCAGGCCTTCCGTGAGTCGACCCTGTTCAAACGTGAAGCGGCGCCCACCCACGAAGCCAACTTCGGCAAGTTGCAACTGGGTCGGATCGACCTGCTCATCACCGACCGCAGGGTCGGCCGACATGTGCTCGAACAAATGCAGTTGGGCGACCAGATCACCGAAAACCCAGTGGTAGTGAGCCGTCAAAGCCAATACCTGGCGGTGCGGCGCAATGCCGGGATGGATTTGCTGGTGCAACGCTTCAGTGCCGAACTCAAGCGTTTCAAGCGCGAACCAGCCTATGCCGAACTGAGCGCCCGCTACGGCGCAGGCGCTATGACCAAGGCCACCTCGCCCGGCCGGGCCAGCACTGAAATAAACCGTTGAGCAGCAGGAAAGCGGCGCGAGGCGTTTGCTCTGTTATACTCCGGCCTTCCCGCCAGGCTTACGCCCGGACGCCCGGCCTTGCAAAAGGCATCCCGACACCGCTACAGCGCCGCCTACGGCCCGCGCGAGCCTTGTCCGGACCCGCCTTCGAGGCCCGGCAGGACCGGACGGGATGACGTCTTTTGGTTGAACGTCATTCGCGCCCGGCAAGACTATCCCATTGGGCCAGGCCCTCACTAAAACAGGATTACTCATGTCCTTTGCTTCCCTCGGTCTCTCCGAGGCTTTAGTCGGCGCCATCGAAGCCGCCGGCTATACCCAGCCTACCCCGGTGCAACAGCGGGCCATTCCCGCCGTGTTGCAAGGTCGCGACCTGATGGTCGCGGCGCAGACAGGTACTGGTAAAACCGGTGGTTTCGCCCTTCCGATCCTGGAGCGGTTGTTTCCCAACGGTCACCCAGACAAATCCCAGCGTCATGGCCCGCGCCAACCGCGCGTACTGGTCCTGACCCCCACCCGCGAACTGGCGGCCCAGGTACACGAGAGCTTCAAGGTCTACGCTCGCGACCTGAAGTTCGTCAGCGCCTGCATTTTTGGCGGCGTCGGCATGAACCCCCAGGTCCAGGCCATGTCCCGTGGCGTCGATGTACTGGTGGCCTGCCCCGGTCGCCTGCTGGACCTGGCCGGCCAGGGCAGCGTCGATTTGTCCCACGTTGAAATCCTCGTGCTGGACGAAGCCGACCGCATGCTCGACATGGGCTTTGTCCATGACGTGAAGAAAGCCCTCGCCCGCCTGCCCGCCAAGCGTCAGAACCTGCTGTTTTCGGCGACGTTCTCCAAGGACATCACCGACCTGGCCGGCAAGCTGCTGCACAACCCGGAGCGCATCGAAGTCACGCCGCCGAACACCACGGTCGAGCGTATCGAGCAGCGTGTGTTCCGCCTGGCGGCCAGCCACAAACGTGCCCTGCTGGCGCACCTGATTACCGCCGGCGCCTGGGAACAGGTCCTGGTCTTCACCCGTACCAAGCACGGTGCCAATCGCCTGGCCGAGTACCTGGACAAGCACGGCCTGCCAGCCGTGGCGATCCACGGCAACAAGAGCCAGAACGCCCGCACCAAGGCCCTGGCCGACTTCAAGGCCGGCGAAGTGCGTATCCTCGTGGCCACCGACATCGCGGCCCGTGGCCTGGACATCGACCAGTTGCCCCACGTGGTCAACTTCGAGCTGCCGAACGTCGATGAAGATTACGTTCACCGTATCGGCCGTACCGGCCGGGCCGGTCGTTCGGGCGAAGCGATCTCGCTGGTCGCGCCGGACGAAGAAAAGCTGCTCAAAAGCATCGAGCGCATGACCAAGCAGAAAATCGCCGACGGTGACCTGATGGGCTTCGATGCCAGCACCATCGAAGCCGAGAAGCCTGAAGTACGCGAACGTCCGGATGTGCGTAATCCGCGCAATGCCCGTGGCCCACGGGGCGACGGTCCGAACGGCGGCGGTGGTGGCGGCGGTCGCAAAGACAAAGGCAAGGACAAGGGCAAGGAAAAATCGGCCAGCAACAGCAACGGCCGCGGCGAACGCCCTGCCCGCGAGCAGAAGCCCCGCGAAGGCACCCCGGCCCGTGAGCAGCAGCGCCCGGCTCCGCGCGCCGCAGCCGATCGTGCCCCGGACGAGTTCCTGGATGACGATGTCGATAACTTCGGTAACCGCGTCGACTACGTGCCACAACAGAAACCGGCCCAGGGCCGCGGTCGCCGTCCGGGTGCCCCGGCACAGGGCGCAGGTGCAGGCGCTCCGCGCAGTGGCCAGCCACAGGGTCGCCAGAACGGTCCGCGCAACAGCAACGGCTCGTCTACCGGCACACCTCCGGCCAAGCGCAGCGGCCCACGCAACGGCGCCCCCCGTGACGGCCAGGCCCGTCGCGACGACACCCGCCCACGCCGCCCGGCCCGTGACGACCAGCCTCGCCAGGAACCCGCCGTGCAGAACCCACGCAGCAACCAGCCGAAGATCATGCACAAGGAATCGAAAGCCGATCGCTTCCCGACACCTGAACAGCTGGATCAACTGCCAAGCCGTCCACGGGGCGAGAAACCGGCATTGCTGACGCGCAATCGCTGAGTTTTCCCAAGCCGTGAAAAAGCCCCGGGTCTCGCGACCCGGGTTTTTTTTTGGCCCGACACATTCCAGATGTGGGAGCGAGCTTGCTCGCGATAGCGGTGTATCAGCCAAGATCAATGCGACAGAACTGCCGTCATCGCGAGCAAGCTCGCTCCCACAGGGTTCTCTGTGCTGCCCGGATCCGCGCAATAAAAAACGCCCCTGGTCCCAAGACCAGGGGCGTTTTTTTGTCAGGCGCGAAGGTTACTTCGCTTTGACACCTTCAAACGAGACGTACAGCTCAACGACGTCAGATTGTGGACCCAGGTCCATCATCTTGCCGAAGTCCGAACGCTTGATGCTGGTGGTGCCCTCGAAGCCGGCACGGTAGCCGCCCCATGGGTCCTTGCCTTCACCCAGGAAGGTGGCCTTGACCACGATTGGCTTGGTCACACCGTGCAGCGTCAGGTCGCCGGTCACGTCGGCAGTCTCTTTGCCAGCGGCATTCTTACCGGTGGATTTGACGCTGGTGGACACGAACTTGGCATCGGCGTACTTGGATACTTCCAGGAAGTCCTTGCTGGCGATGTGCTTGTCGCGCTCGGCGTGGTTGGTGAACACGCTGGCGGTACGTACGTTGAACTCGATCTTGCTGTCTTCTGGCTTGGCGGCGTCGAAGCTGAACTTGCCGTCGATGTCCTTGAAAGTACCGGTGATGTAGCTATAGCCCAGGTGGCTGATCTTGAAGTCGACGAAGGCGTGCTGGCCTTCCTTGTCGACCACGTAGTCGGCAGCCATGGCCTGGCCGGCAGACAGCAGGGCAGAACCGATTGCCAGGGCGGCGAGCGTCTTTTTCAACATGCTTTCTATTCCTTTGGAGTCGAGGTTGAACATCAGGCTTGGCGCCCCAGCATTCGCTTGAGGGTCGCGTCACGGTCGATAAAGTGGTGTTTCAATGCTGCCAACGCATGAAGGCCGGAAAAAATGACCAGCGCCCATGCCAGGTAGAAGTGGATCTCACCGGCGACGTCTGCCTGATCGGGCAGTCCGGACACCAGCGCGGGCACTTCAAACAAGCCAAACACCGGGATCCCGACACCGTCTGCGGTGGAAATCAGGTAACCGGCGATCATCACGGCGAACAACCCGAGATACAGTGCGCCATGGCCAAGCTTGGCGCCGACGCGGGTCAGCCGGCCATAGGTTGGCAGGGTCGGCGGCGGCGGGCTGACAAAACGCCAGATCACCCGCAGCAACATGACCGCCAGCAGCACCAGGCCAATGCTCTTGTGCAGGTCCGGCGCGTCTTTGCGCCAGGTGCTGTAGTAATCCAGGCCGACCATCCACAGGCCCAGGGCGAACAGCCCGTACACCACCAGCGCAACGCCCCAGTGCACAGCGATACTGACCCAGCCATAGCGAGAAGAAGAGTTGCGAAGCTGCATTGCTCATATCCTGTAAAAACTGAGATCAAGACTAGCGAGTTATCTATCGATTTAAAGCGGAAATTTTCGCTTTGAAATATCGAGAAATACGATCATGAGTCTGGAGGGGGTGGGTTAAGGAAAGATTAAAGAGAAATGACGGGCGTGATGGCAAGAGGGCAGGCAGCCATGGGATGGCCGCACGGATCTCATCGCGAGCAAGCTCGCGCCCACAGGAAGCCGTGCCCGGCGCCGTCATCATGATCCAAAATTTTTTGCCCCTGCAATATATATGTATCGCCGTTTCCGTTTTTACCCTTGATTAAATGAAACTCCAACATTCATTGAACAAGATGAAAAACATGGCAGTTCCTTATACTCCATTTCAAACAAGTGGCTCACCGTTGCTGTCTCCCAATCAAACAATGTCACCGGGGCAGTACCTCCAGTCTCCAAATGGACGATTTCGATTGGTATTGCAGGCTAATGGGAATTTGATCATCAAAGATGGTGAGGCTGTAGTCTGGGTTGCAGATGGCAGCCAGCGATATAGCAAAACCTTGCACCCCAAAAGAATGCGTGAGCCTCTACAGTTCGTAATTAGCAACAGTGGCTTTCTCTATGACCCATCCAGAAGACGCTTATGGATTGCTGAAAGTAGCCATAGTACTGACAAGTCGCTTTGGTACAACGCTTGTATGGTCATTCAGGATGACGGCAACCTAGTCATCCATGACAGGCGAACGGGAAAGCTATGCTGGGCTCGCTTTGGCTTCGTCCCGGGACGTATGTCCAAGCCAAAGCGGGTCAAAATTTTATTTGAGGACTTGGAAATTAAAACTTGGTCGTTTTCACTGCCGCCTCTCTAGAGTCACTTATTGACGCACTCTGGCCTGTAAGGATCCATGTCGCATCTATAAACTAATTGAGGATCGTGCTTTTTCAGCACCATACGACCATCAGCAGTGCAACCACTGACACCGAATACTGCCAATAGCATTAAAGCCGCTATCAACTTCATATTAATTCCAGCCTTTACGAGGTGAAAATTGTGAATTATTAGTTTACCGAGCACTCAGGCCTATATGGATCGATGGAGCATTTGTGTGCTAACTGCGGATCATTTTTTGGAATCATCGGAATCATAAGGGGATCTCTACATTCACCATACACACAACCAGAAAGTACAATCACCGTTATTACCGCCGTTAATAGTCTCATAAACACCCCAGCCTTTTGGTTTTGCAGAGACTAGAACGCAACGTTTGCCGTAATCTATCGCTCCCTTCCGACTCTTTTGTGGGAAGCATCCGATATATCGCTAAGACGTGTAGGGCCACGATCGTAAACTGTGCGATGTCACGGCACCGCGCAAGCAAGCCGGGCATTTCATGCTTGAAAAATAAGCAAAAAAAGCGCGGCCCTTGGGCCGCGCTTTTTTACGCCTGGACGTTACTGAGCCTGAGTCTCAGTGGTCGCCGCCGGTTTGGCCGCTGGTTTCTTCACCGGCTCGGCCTTTTTCACCGGCGCCTTGGCTGGGACCTTTTTCGCCGGGGCTTTGGCTGCCGGCCTCTTCGGCGTAGCTTTGGCCGCGGCCTTTTTGGTCGGCTCGGCTTTTACCGGGACCGCAGCCTTCGGCGCTTCTACCGGCGCAGGTGCCGGGGTTGGCGCTGGCGCAGGCGTCGGTGCTGGCGGCGCGACCGGCTCTGGCGCCTTGACCGGCTCCGGCTTCTTGTCGTCATCCGAGCCACCGAACAGGTTGGTGAAGAAGTTGCCCTTCTTCGCCGCCACCGCACCGGCAGCGGCAGCGGCGGCTGTCGCGGCGGGAGCGACCTTGGCCGGCTCGAACGACTTGCCGGCCGCCAGGTCTTCAACCTGGCTGGCCGCCCGCTGACCGCTGCGCAACGCGCCTTCCAGGGTGCCCGGATACAGGGTGTCGGTGTGTTCGCCGGCAAAGGCTACACGCTGCAACGGTTTTTCCCACAGGCGCCAGTACTTGCTGATCTGGCCCGGGCCAAAGGCCAGGTACGCGCCGCCCGTGGACGGGTCGGTGCTGTAGCGGCGGATTTCATAACCGGTGAACGCGCCACGGGCCTGTGGATAAAACGCGTGCAGGCGGATCAGCACCTGATCGACCATCTGCTTGTCGCCGAAGGCCTGCATCACCCGGGCGTTGTCGCCGGACAGGTTGATGACCACGTTGGCGCCGCCCTTCATGGCCGGCTCGATCCACATCATGCCCAGGCCGGCGTTGCTGTAGATTTCGCCCGACATGCGTGCCTTGCTGTCCCAGACGGGGGTCTTGAACTTGAGCATGATCTGGTCGCGCCAACCGTAGTTGGTGCCCTTGATCGCGCCTTGATGCTGGGCGTCCAGGGCCGGGGTCAACTGGATCTTGTTCAGCGCCCGCAACGGCACCGCCAGCACCACGTAGTCAGCCTGGTAACCCACGCTGCCGACCTTGACGGTCACGCCGTCCTTGTCCTGGGAGATGGCCGACACCGGCGAGTTGGTCTTGATGGTTTTCAGTTGCTTGACGAACGCCTGGGCCAGTACCGGACTGCCGCCGAGCAGGCGCGAGGCGCGCAGGTCGCGGTCGGACACGCCGCGATAGACTCGGCTCTGCTGTGCGAAATACAGCAGTGACAAGCGCGAAGGTTCGTCATAACGAGTACGAATTTCCTGGTTGACCAGTTGCCGCGCGGTGGCTGGCAGTTGCAGACGGTCGAGCCAGTTGGACACGGTGATCTGGTCCAGGGCATGCAGGGTATTGTTGGCTGCGGGGTTCTGCGGGTCTTCGACGGAGCGCGCCAGGTCGTCCAGGGTGGTTTCGTAGCGCTTGAGGGCTTCGGCGGTGGCCGGCTGCTTGGTCGCCAGGTCGGCGGCGGTGAAATAGGTGCCGTCGATCAGGTAGCTGGGGGTACGCACGAACTCCGGGGCCGGCGTGGTGCTCAGCTTGAAGGTCGAGACGTACTTGTTCAGCACCGGCTGCGTCTTCTCATTGCCGATCCACTCGCTGGTGGCCATGCCCGAGCGACCGCCCAGGTCCGGCTTGGCTTCCAGCAGCGTCACGGCCCAGCCTTTGTTCTGCAGCTCATAGGCCGCGGTGAGTCCCGCCAGGCCGCCGCCGATGACGATGGCCGTCGGTTGCTTGTCCTTGGCCAGCGCCGAAACGCTGAACAGCCCTATCATCACCAGCGCACAGGCGCGCAGCCAACCAGCAGACATTCAACGAACTCCGGAGTAAACGTAGGTAGTTTCAGTTTTTCGAGCCAGACAGCTCAGAAGAGCCGCGAAGAATACGACAGCCATCAAAGCGCCGCCAGCGGCGTCTATCGCCTCGCTCAAAGTAGCGTCAACGACACAATGGGTTGTCCCCAGGGCCGCCATTGCATAGGCTTGCGCGATTGTTTTGCCCGCGCCCGCCGCGAGCCGCCTCGAGGAGACTGTAAATGGGCCTGAATAACCAGTGGATGCAACGCGACCTCGCGGTGCTGTGGCATCCCTGCACCCAGATGAAAGACCACGAACAGCTGCCGCTGATCCCCATCAAGCGCGGTGAAGGCGTGTGGCTGGAAGATTTCGAAGGCAAGCGCTACCTCGATGCCGTCAGTTCCTGGTGGGTCAACGTGTTCGGCCATGCCAACCCGCGCATCAACCAGCGCATCAAGGACCAGGTCGATCAGTTGGAGCACGTGATCCTGGCCGGCTTCAGCCATCAGCCCGTGATCGAACTGTCCGAGCGCCTGGTGAAGATGACGCCCGAGGGCCTGACCCGGTGCTTCTATGCCGATAACGGCTCGTCCTGCATCGAAGTGGCGATGAAGATGAGCTTCCACTACTGGATCAATCGCGGCCGGCCGGACAAGAAGCGCTTCGTCACCCTGAGCAACAGCTACCACGGCGAAACCATCGCGGCGATGTCAGTGGGCGATGTGCCGCTGTTCACTGAAACCTACAAAGCGTTGTTGCTGGACACGATCAAGGTGCCGAGCCCCGACTGCTACCACCGCCCCGAAGGCATGGGCTGGGAAGAACATTCGCGCAACCTGTTCGCCGCCATGGAGCAGACCCTGGCCGAGCACCACGATACGGTGGCGGCGGTGATCGTCGAGCCGCTGATCCAGGGTGCCGGCGGCATGCGCATGTACCACCCGGTGTACCTGAAGTTATTGCGCGAGGCGTGCGACCGCTATGGCGTGCACCTGATCCACGACGAAATCGCCGTCGGCTTTGGCCGCACCGGGACGATGTTCGCTTGCGAGCAGGCCGGTATCACGCCGGATTTTCTCTGCCTGTCCAAGGCCCTGACCGGCGGTTACCTGCCGCTGGCGGCGTGCGTGACCACCGACGAGGTCTACAGCGCGTTCTACGACGACTACCCGACCCTGCGCGCCTTCCTGCACTCCCACAGCTACACCGGCAACCCGCTGGCCTGCGCGGCGGCCCTGGCGACGCTGGATATCTTCGAAGAAGACAACGTCATCGAGAACAACCAGGCCCTGGCCCAACGCATGGCCAGCGCCACCGCGCACCTGGCCGCTCACCCGAACGTCGCTGAAGTACGCCAGACCGGCATGGTGCTGGCCATCGAGATGGTCAAGGACAAGGCCAGCAAAACCGCGTATCCGTGGCAGGAACGGCGTGGCCTGGCGGTGTTCCAGCATGCCCTGGAGCGCGGTGCATTGTTGCGGCCGTTGGGTAGCGTGGTGTATTTCCTGCCGCCGTATGTCATCACCCCCGAGCAGATCGACTTCCTCGCCGAAGTGGCCAGCGAAGGCATCGACATCGCCACCCGGGACAAGGTCAGCGTGGCGGTGCCGAAGGACTTTCACCCGGGCTATCGCGATCCGGGCTGAACCTCGGTCTTCTTGTTGGAACACTATTGTGGCGAGGGGATTTATCCCCGCTGGGCTGCGCAGCAGCCCTAAAACCGGATACCCCGGTGCTTCAGGCAAATCGCGTTGGATGTATTTGGGGCTGCTTCGCAGCCCAGCGGGGATAAATCCCTTCGCCACAGGTGCCGGGAGCATCCATAGCACCGTTAACTTTTTCAGAGATTCGACATGAGACTGTCCCGCTTCTTCATCGACGCCCCCCTGAGCCTCGGCGACCACGAACTGCCCGAAGCCCAGGCCCACTACATCGGCCGGGTGCTACGCATGGCCGAGGGCGATGCGGTGCAGGTGTTCGATGGCTCCGGCCAGGAGTTTCGCGGCACGTTGGCCGAAGTCGGCAAAAAGCGCGTGCGGGTGCAGTTGGACGAGCAGTTCGCCGGACAACTTGAATCGCCGTTGCGTATCCACCTCGGCCAGGGCCTGTCCCGAGGCGAGCGCATGGATTGGGCGATCCAGAAAGCCACGGAGCTGGGGGTCAGCGAAATCACGCCGATTTTCAGCGAGCGCTGCGAAGTGCGCCTCAAGGACGAACGCGCCGACAAACGCCTGCTGCACTGGCGCCAGGTGGCGATCAGTGCTTGCGAGCAGTGCGGGCGCTCGACCGTGCCGGTGATCCATCCGCCGCTGCTGCTGACTGACTGGTTGAAGCAGGCCGAGGCCGAACTGAAGCTGGTGCTGCACCCGGTGGCCGAGCCGCTGGTCAGTCATGAAAAACCGTCGACCCTGGCCTTCCTGATCGGTCCCGAGGGCGGCCTGTCGGATGCCGAGGTCGAGCAGGCCAAGACCGCCGGCTACCAGGCCGCCCGCCTCGGCCCCCGCGTGCTGCGCACCGAAACCGCGCCGGTGGTGGCCCTGGCCGTGGCGCAGCAGTTGTGGGGGGATTTCTGAAGTCAGATGCCCCCTGTGGGAGCGAGCTTGCTCGCGATGGCGGTGGGCCAGTCAACATCGATGCTGATTGATCCGACGCTATCGCGAGCAAGCTCGCGCCCACATTGAGTCCAAGTTGTTCAGGGGTCAGAGCACATAAAGCAGAATCGCCACGAAATGCAGCAGGCTGCCGGCGATCACGAACAGGTGCCAGATGCCGTGGGCGTGGCGCAATCGATGGTCGAGGGCGAAAAAGATGATACCGACGGTGTACAACACGCCGCCCGAGGCCAACCAGGCGAACCCGGTGCTGCCCAGGGCCGCCAGCAGGGGCTTGACCGCCACCAGCACGATCCAGCCCATCACGGCGTAGATCACGATCGACAGGATCCGCGCTTCGGAACGCGGCTTGATTTCCTGCAAGATACCAATCACGGCCAGCCCCCAGACGATCCCGAACAACGTCCAGCCCCACGGCCCGCGCAGGGTCACCAGGCAGAACGGGGTATAGCTGCCGGCGATCAACAGGTAGATCGAAAAGTGATCGACCTTCTGCATGATTTCTTTTTTGCGCCCGCGCACGCTGTGATAAACCGTCGAAGCGCTGTACAGCACCAACAAGGTGAACCCGTAGATCGCCACGCTGACGATCTTCCACGGATCGCCCGCCATCCCGGCGATCACCAGCAACCACACTGCGCCGATAAACGCCGCCACCGCCCCCACCAGGTGCGTCCAGGCGTTGAGTCGTTCCCCGTGATACATCCAATACCACCTCACATTTAGAAACAGGTGCCCAGGCTCAGGCTTGGCGCTGCAAAGTGCAATGGTTTGCTGCTACCCCCTGATTAACTCCTCCAGAAAGAGTCGATTGGGGCACAATCAAACCATACGAATAAGAGTCCGCCCCATGCTGATCGACGAAGAATTGACCCTGAAGAAACTGGAGGTGTTCCTGGCCTTCATGCGCACCGGCAACCTGGCGCGGGCAGCCGCCGAGTTGCAGACCAGCAATGTCAGTGTGCACCGGGCCATTCACTCGCTGGAAAGCGCCCTGCGCTGCCCATTGTTCAAGCACGAAGGTCGCAACCTCACACCGCTGGAAAGCGCTTACGTGCTGGAAGAGCGGGCGCAGAAGCTGATCCAGGACGTGGTCGACAGCGTGCGCCTGACCCGTGAGGCCGCCGGGTTCTCCGCCGAACGCTTCAAGCTCGGCTCGCTGTATTCGTTGACGGTCAAGACCGTGCCGCAGTTGATCATGGGCCTGAAGATCCGCCGCAGCGAACTCAATATCGACCTGATCCTGGGCTCGAACATCGACCTGCTGTACAAGCTCAAGAACATGGAGGTAGACGCGATCCTGATCTCCCTGGACGACAGCGTGAACGACCCGGACTGCGAACATATCGAGCTGTTTTCCGACGACATCTTCCTCGCCACGCCAGCCGACTCGCCCTTTGCCCAGCGCAACGAAGTCGACCTGGCCGAAGTGCGCGACGAAACCTTCATCACCCTCACCCAAGGCTTCGCCACCCACCAGGACGGCGTCCGGGTGTTCAAGCAGGCGGGGTTCGAGCCGAAGGTGGCGATGCAGGTCAACGACATCTTCACCCTGCTGAGCATGGTCAGCTCCGGGGTGGGCTATGCCTTGCTGCCGGGGCGGATCGCGGCGGTGTATGAAAACCGGGTGAAACTGATCCCGTTGCAGGAAAAGTACCGGTTGCAGCAGCACATCGGCGTGGTGTTCCTCAAGGCCAAGGAGCGGGATCCGAACCTGCTGGCGCTGTTGGCCGAGTGCCGGATGTATGCCAATCGCCAGGCCTGAAATCGCGCCGCCCCCATCGCGAGCAAGCTCGCTCCCACAAGGGATATGTGAACACCGATCCAATGTGGGAGCGAGCTTGCTCGCGATGAGGGCAGCCCGCTCAGCGAAAGTCCAAAGCCCTACCCCATCAATCCCCGCATGATCAGGAACAATAACGAAGGCCCCAGCAGGCACCCAAGCGCCGTATAGAACGCCGCCGTCAGGCAACCGTACGGCACCAGCTTAGGATCCGTCGCCGCAAGGCCACCGGCCACGCCGCTGGAGGTGCCCATCAGGCCACCGAAGATCACTGCGCTACGGGGATTATTCAGACCAATCATCGGCGCTACGAACGGCGTCGCCACCATTACCAGGATCGCCTTGATCAAACCGGCGGCAATGGACAACGCCATCACTTCGGAACTGGCACCGATAGCCGCTCCGGTCACCGGCCCGACGATATAGGTCACCGCCCCCGCGCCGATAGTGGTCAAGCTCACCGAATCGGTGTAACCGAAGGCCATCGCCACGCCGACACCGGCAATGAATGACGTACCCACACCGACGAACAACGCCAGCACGCCAACGAAACCGGCACGTTTGAGTTCTTCGACGCTCACGCCGAACGCCGTGGCGACGATGGCGAAGTCCCGCAACATGGCACCGCCCAACAGGCCGATCCCAGACAGCAGCGGAATGTCCACCACACCCTTCTGTCCGCCTGTCATTGCTCCGCCGATGTAGGAGAGCACCAGACCAAGCAGAATGGCGATGGCCGAGCCATGCAACCGACCTTTGGTGAACGTGTTACTGATCCAATAGGACACCCACATGGTAATGCCGACAATGGCGAAACCGCTGATCAGGCCGTAGCCGGTGATGACTTTCATCATGGATTCGTACATGGCAATCACCCGACCGTCTTAACGGAAACATCGGCATGGGAATCTTTGTTGCCAATGCGCACCAGCACCGGCACCAACGCAAAGGCGATCACCACCGCCAGGGTTCCGGCCAGGATTGCCATCGGCCCGCCTTTGAGCGCGCCGTAGACGTTTTGCTGCGCCGCCATCGCGACCACGATAGGAATGTAGACTGCGCTCCAAAACTCCACACCGGCCTCGGACTTGCCCTTGAACAGGCCGCGCTTGCTCAAATAGCTGCCCAGACCGATCAACAGCAGCATAGCAATGCCGACACCACCGACATTGGCCGGCACGCCAATCAATTTGCCCAGCAGCTCACCGATGAAAATACCCGCCAGGGTACAAAAGGCCAGAAACGCCACACCGTAAATAATCATTGTCGTAGTCCTCAAAGTGCATCGTCGAAGTTGTTGTTTTTGTGCTTCGTCAGCTTGAGTCGGTGTCTAGGGTTGGCGGCTTCCCTCCTCACGCAGCAGCGCCTGCAAGGTATCGAGCCGGGCACCGTCGAAGGCAATGACGGTGCCCTGCTCGAACACCCGGCGCGCCAGCCCGGTGAGTACCGCGCCGGGTGGCAGTTCGATCTGTAGCCGCACGCCGCGCTCGTAGGCGCTTTGCACGGTGCTGCGCCAATCGACGACGCGGCACATGTTGAAGGCCAGGTCGTCACGCAGGGCCTCAATGCTGATCACCGGCCGGGCGCGGCTGCCGCTGAGATAGCCCAGTGAGGGCACTTTCAACGGCACTCCGGCAAACGCCTGGGCCAATGTCCGCGCCGGAGCGTCCAGCAACGGGCAATGGGACGGCACGCTCACCGCCAGCCGACAGGCTTTGCCAGCCCCTTGGCGCCGAGCCTTTTCGGCGACCAGGCCCATGGCTTCG
The DNA here is from genome assembly GCF_900104425.1 of Pseudomonas sp. NFACC13-1. Taxonomy (NCBI): domain Bacteria; kingdom Pseudomonadati; phylum Pseudomonadota; class Gammaproteobacteria; order Pseudomonadales; family Pseudomonadaceae; genus Pseudomonas; species Pseudomonas sp. NFACC13-1. The sequence goes on from NZ_FMXV01000029.1 coordinate 38,593, forward strand.
TCGCTGCCGGCAATGACCACTTGGTTGTCGGCGTTGATATTGGCCAGGTAGACCGGCGTTGCTTCACCGTGCACCTGCTCCAGCAAGGCTTCCACTGCCGCCAGGTCCAGGCCGATGATCGCGGTCATGCCGTAGCCGTGCGGATACGCCTGCTGCATCAGTTCACCGCGCAGGCTGACCAGCCGCAGCGCATCCTCGAAGCCCAGCGCCCCGGCAACGACTGCCGCCGGATACGCACCGATGGACAACCCCGCCACATAATCCGGCGCCGGAGCTTGTTCCAGCAATCGTCGGGCCGCCGCCACGCCGGCGATCAGCAGGCACAGCTGCACGGCACGGGTCGATTGCAATGCCTCGGCGCTGTCCAGTCGCAAGACGTCTTCACCGAGCACATCCCCTGCCTCGTCCAGGATCAGCGGCGCCAGCCCATGGAGCATGCCCACGCGCTGCGCCCCCTGGCCGGGAAAGACGAAGAGGCTGCTCACGCGACCTGCTCCACGCAAGGCTGCCAAGGATCGCTCACCAGCCGGGCCTGAACGTCATCCTTGAGCAAGACCCGAGGCGACGCTCCCGCCCACTCGCGCAAGGCGACGCCGCCGCAGGGGGTTTGCAATTGCATGTCCACGGCGCATGCCGAGCCGTCCAGCTGCGCCAGCAACTCCCTGGCCTGAAGGCGATCCAGCGGTTGCGGCGTGCGCAGGATCAGGTCCAGGTCGCTGCGCTCGTGCAGCACCTCGATACCGCTGGCCAGTTCGAACCCGGCGCTGCCACTGATGCCCCAGGTCCAACCGCTGGCGTCGAGCAACGGACGCAGCCGGGACAGCGCGTGCAAGGCCGGCAGGTCGCGACGGGATTCGACGTGACATAGGTCTTCGGGGCGCACCCGGCGTTTGATCGCCGCCACCAGAATCGACGTGGCGTAACGTTGTTCCCGCGATTGCCCGCGCACGCCCACCGCAACGTATCCCGCAGCGCTCATCGCCCTTCGCACCACCACCGGTTGCCCGAGACTCAAGGCTTCAACGGCCCAGGCCGGCGCATCCGCAGGCAACCGCTCCGGGGTCAGCCCCCAGAGCAGGTCGTGGGCCATGAGGTTGTTCACCACTGCGCCCTCAACAACTGGCGAACCGTGCTGGAGGCTACCCGATGGGGCGCGCCCAGACGGCTGCTCAGGTCTCGAGGTGCACCGGCAACATCCTTGATCGCCTGTTGCAGGCAATCGGTCACCCGCGCCAGATCAGCCGCCGTCGGTTGTTCGATCTGCTCCACCGACAAGGTTTCCCACAGCAGGCCCAGGCTGGCAAAGCTGTCGATGTCGTAGGCCATCGGCGGCACGCTGGCGGCCAAGGCTTCAAGCTCTTCGACACTGCGCAAGGTCACCCGCGCCGCCGAGGCCTTGCCCATGGCGTGGACCATCACCCCCGGGTCACGCAGGGCGATCAGCCGGTTGGCCTGGTAGCCGTGGGCCAGGAACGCCCCCGACATCGCCTTGCCCACCAGCAAGCCGATCACCGGATGCCCGGCCAGCCGCGCACGGGCATAGCTGTCCGCCGCACCGGCCAAGGCCTGATGAATGCCCAGGGCTTCTTCGCGCCGGCCATAGGCCTGGCTCGGTACATCGACAATCGCGATCAACGCACGCTTGTGGGTGGCATCGCGGTCGGCGGCGATGGCGTCATCCACCGCCTTGGCCAGGCCCCAACCTTCCAGCAAGCCGACTTCGCCGTTGCGCGCCCGTGGGAAACGGTTGCCGGGATCGGCCACCACCGCCAGCAGGCGCACGGTTTGCTCGCCCAGGCGAACATCGGCGACTTTCAACGAAGCAGGCAAACCTTGTACCGCGCTGGCATCGCCACTCAAGGCTTCGAACCAGCGCAAGCCTCTCAATGAATACGCACTCATGGGCGTTCTCCCTGATACAACTGACGAACCGCTGCCGGTTCGATTTGCACGTCAGTGTCCAAGCGTGCCAAGCGCCGCAGGAACAGTTCGGCCTGGCCGCTACGGTGTTGCACGGGCACGCCCAGGTGCAGCAATTGGCTGACCTGTTGGCGGATCTGCGTCACATCGTCGGCCGCATAACGATCCACCAGACCCGTGGCGAAACGCTGCTCGCCCCCCGTCAGGCTCCAGATGAACGGCCGGTCACGGGAGTCGTATTCGTCGAGGCCGGCTTCCTGTTCGATCACTTGCGGACCGTTCAGGCCCAGCCGCGCTTCCCGAGTCACCAGCAGATAACTGCACAGCCCGGCGGCGATGGACATGCCGCCAAAGCAACCGACGCTGCCAGCCACCACGCCAACCACCGGCTGGTACTGACGCAAATCGACAATCGCCGAATGAATCTCGGCAATCGCCGCCAGCCCCAGGTTGGCCTCCTGCAACCGCACGCCACCGGTTTCCAGCAGCAGCACGGCGCGGGTCGGAATGCCTTTGCGGTTGTCCTCGGCGGCCAGCTCCAGCGCACCGGCAATCTTCGCCCCGCCGACTTCACCGAGACTGCCGCCCTGGAACGCGCCTTCGATGGCGGCGATCATCACGGGCAGGCCATCGAGCGAGCCTTTGGCGATCACCACGCCGTCGTCGCTTTGCGGCACCACACCCTGACGCAACAACCACGGCGACATGACCCGCTGGAACGGGTCGAGCAATTCACGGAAGGTGCCGTCATCGAGCAAGGCCTTGGCCCGCTGCCGGGCGCCGAGTTCGACGAAGCTGTGCTTGTTGAGCAACGCTGCGCTGTCAGTCATGGCCGATCTCCTCGAAACCTTGCTCCAGTCGCAAGCGCACCACGCCGGGGGTTGCGCCGAAATCATGGATGTCGATGGACAGGGCCGGTGGCGTCTGGCCGTCGAACATGCGAGCGAACAGATGTTGCCAGCGTTGCTCGCTGCCATTGACCGAGGTCTGCACCTGGATGGTCAGCTTGCCCGCCAGGCCAGGCTCGATCAGCACTTCCAGGTCGCCCGAGCCGACGCAGCCCACCAGCGCCCGGCCCCGTGGCGGCTGCCCGGCGGGGAATTCAAAGGATAGGGTTTCCATCAGCACACTCCAGGGAAGAGGCCATCGCCGCGCTCGATACGATCGAGGAACAGGCAGGCGGCGAGCAGGTCGGCAGCGCCGCCGGGCGAGGCGTTCAAGGCAATCAGTTGTTGGTCCAGCGCGTGCAATTGGCGACGACCGCCCAGGCTCGCACTGCCACCGGCATCGAGCACCGCTCTGGCGCCTTGTTGCATGGCCTGTAGACCCGCTTCGCCGGCGCGGTAGAGCACGCAGGTGTCGGCCAGGCGAGTCATGATCGCCAGCAAGGCATCGAGCCGGGCATTCTGCTCACCCGCCCCCGCCGCGCGGCTGCGCTTGAGTTGCGGCAGGCCCAGGCCAGTCACCGCCGGAAACGCCAGTTGCGCTTCTTCCCGGGCACCGCGCACGCCGTAACGCTGGGCGACCTGGGCACCGTGGCTCAAGGGTTGGGGCGCATGACGGTCGTTGAGCAAGGCCAGGCGGGCAGCGCGCAAAGTAACGGCACTGGCAACACTGGATTCAGGTACCAGCGCCGCTGCAGCGACCAACAGGCCCAAGGCCCAGATCGCGCCACGATGGGTGTTTACCCCGCCTGTGGTGGCGAGCATCGCCGCTTCCCCCTCACGGCCAATCCGCCCAAGGGCTTCGCGCAACGGCAGGTCGATTTCGCCGCATTCAAGGGCGGCCTCGGCCATCTCCTTGAACGCCGGCCACAGCGACAGCGCCGACGCATGCATCAGGCCCAGGTGCAGGTCGGTGTGGGCGCCATTGCCGCGACGGTCCACCAAGGCCGGTTTAGGCGACAGGTCGGCTTCGTCGATCAGCGCATCCACCGCCATGTCCGCCAGACGTTCGGCCAAGGACAGTTTTTTCGGTTGCAGGTTGAAGGCGTGCATTTACCAGCTCCTGAACTTGGCGGGCGGGTTGTAGAGGCCACCGGACCATTCCACCAGATCGGCCACGCTCTTGGCCGCGAGCAACTCGCGGGTAGCGTCGGTGCGACGGATGCCGAGGTCTTCGGGCAAGGCGATCAGCCCTTCGCGGCGCATACGCGCGGTGTCTTTCGGATCATGGCGCAAACCGATGGCGGTGACCCCGGCCACGGCGGCGATCATCGCCTGGCGTTCTTCCAGGGAACGAGCCTTGTACAGGTAGGCGATGCCCTCTTCGGTCAACAGGTGGGTGACGTCGTCGCCGTAGATCATGATCGGCGCCAGGGGCATGCCAGCTTTCTTCGCCACATCCACCGCATCGAGGGTCTCGACGAAGGTCGGTTTGCCGCCCTCCTGGAACGTCTCGACCATCTGCACCACCAGCTTCTTGCCGCGTTCGAGCAACGGCGCCTCGCCATCGCCATGGCGCATGTCGAGCCAGGCCGGCGTGCCATGACGGCGACCGCGTGGGTCGTGGCCCATGTTCGGCGCACCGCCGAAGCCGGCCAAGCGGCCACGGGTCACAGTGGAGGAATGGCCGTCACCGTCCACTTGCAGAGTGGCGCCGATGAACAGGTCCACCGCGTACTGCCCGGCCAGTTGGCAGACCATGCGGTTGGAGCGTAGCGAGCCGTCGTGACCGGTGAAGAACACGTCGGGGCGGGCGGCGATGTAGTTTTCCATGCCCAACTCGGTGCCAAAGCAATGCACGCTTTCGACCCAGCCGCTTTCGATGGCCGGGATCAGGGTTGGGTGCGGATTGAGGGTCCAGTTACGGCAGATCTTGCCCTTCAGGCCGAGGGATTCGCCGTAGGTCGGCAGGATCAATTCGATGGCGGCGGTGTTGAAACCGATGCCGTGGTTGAGGGACTGGACGTTGTGCTTCTCGTAGATCCCACGGATCGCCATCATCGCCATCAACACGTGCACAGGCTTGATGTGGCGCGGGTCGCGGGTGAACAGCGGCTCGATGTAGAACGGCTTGTCGGCCACCACCACGAAATCGACCCAGGACGCCGGGATGTCCACCCGCGGCAGGTCACTGACGTCGTCCACCAGCTGATTGACCTGGACAATGACGATGCCGTCGCTGAAAGCCGCCGGCTCGATCAGCGCCGGCGTGTCCTCGGTGCTGGGGCCGGTGTAGATGTTGCCGGCGCGGTCGGCCATGAAGCCGGCCGAGAGCACCACGTTGGGGATCAGGTCCACCACCAGCCGGGCGTAGAGTTCGATGTAGGTGTGGATCGCCCCGACTTCCAGCAGGCCGTCTTCGAGCAACTGGCTGATGCGCAGGCTCTGGGTGCCGGCGAAGGAAAAGTCCAACTTGCGAGCGATACCGCGTTCGAACAGGTCCAGATGTTCGGAACGACCGACACTGGGCATGATCATGTGCAAGTCATGCAGCTTGCCCGGGTCAGCCTTGACCAGCGAGCGCGAGAGAAAATCCGCCTGCTTCTGGTTATTGCCTTCCAGCACCACGCGGTCGCCGGGCAGGATCAACGCCTCCAGCGCCGCGACGATCTTGTCGGTGGGCAACACCACACCGTCGGCAAGCCCCTTCACCAGCCCGAGACGCCGCTGCTTTTCGCTGCGCCGCCGCGTCCAGCGCGAGTCGGGGGATATTGTTGTTGTCATGACCACTCCACGGGTTCGCTGTCGTGGGGGTTACCTTAGGAGTGTTGAGGCGAGGGCATCAATCAAGCTCAGCGGCGGATCGTTACGGTTGGAGTAACGGTTAAAAAACGGCGCCAGCCCCTGTGGGAGCGAGCTTGCTCGCGATGACGGTGGATCAGTCAACACTGAGCCGGCAGACACTGCGCTATCGCGAGCAAGCTCGCTCCCACATGGGCGCTACATAGGCTTCAGGATTTGTGCTGCTGCACCAACCCGGCCGCCACCACCAACTCCTCCAACGCCAGCAAGTCCGGCACTTTCGCCACATGTTCCCCCACTTGCACCGCCGCCTGCTCCAGCCCGCACAGCGGCACGTCGACATAGCTCAACTGACTGTCGAGCTTGTAGGACCGCGGGATCCCTTGCACCAGCAATGCGATGAAGCGCAGCTCCGGTCGGCCGCCCAAGGCATTGAGGATGACGATGCGTGCTCGCTCGCCGATCACGGTTTTCTGGCCGCAGGCCGATTCGAAGCTCAGCAGCGGGATTTGCCGTTCGCGCCAGCCCACCCAGCCCAGGAACCACGGCGGGGTGTCCATATCGAAGGCGCTGCTCTGGTAGTCGATCAGTTCGGCCACCGCCACGTTGGGCAGGATCAGGTGGCGGTCGGCCAATGGCAGCAGCAGGCCAGTGAGGTGGCTGGCGCGTGAGTGATGTAGGTCATGCATGGCTTCTGCTCCAGTAGGCGATGCTGTCGAGCAGCACCGATTCCTGGTACGGCTTGCCCAGGTAGTCGTTGACACCGATGGCCATGGCGCGGTCGCGGTGCTTCTGACCGGTGCGGGAGGTGATCATGATGATCGGCAGGTGCGCCAGGCGTGGGTCGTTGCGCACTTGCGTGGCCACTTCGAAGCCGTCCATGCGCGGCATCTCGATGTCCAGCAGCATCAGGTCAGGCGCGTGCTCGGACAGCAGCGCCATGGCGTCCACGCCGTCCTTGGCGGTCAGGACGTGCATGCCATGGCGCTCCAGCAGGCGGCTGGTGACCTTGCGCACCGTCACCGAGTCGTCCACCACCAGCACCAGCAGCGGCCGTTGCGGCTCACCCTCGCCTTCCGCCGGCACCTGGCGGCGCGGGACCTGGTGGGGCAAGGCGCGGATCGGCGCCAGCAGGTCGAGAATCAACACCACCCGGCCATCCCCCAGGATCGTCGCCCCGGACAAACCCTGCACCGCCGAGAATTGCGGGCCAAGGCTCTTGACCACGATCTCCCGGGTCCCGGCGATAGCGTCCACCTGCACGGCCACGTGCCGCTCGTTGCACTGCACCAACAGCACCGGCAACGGCTGGCTCTGGCCCAGCAGCTTCGGCCGGGGGCCGGTTTTCAGCAACTCGCCCAGGTAGCACAGTTCATAGCGTTGCCCGGCATAGGTGTAGGTCGGCGGGTCGAGTTGGTAGTAGCCGTCCAGTTCGGCCGGCAACACCCGGACAATGCTTTCGATGGCGTTCAGCGGGATCGCGTACTGGTCTTCGTGACAATGCACCATCAACGCCCGGTTCACTGCCACGGTAAACGGCAGGCGAATGCGGAAATGCACGCCCTGCCCCGGCGTGGAGTCGATGGTCATGCTGCCGCCCAACTGCCGCACCTCTTCGTGGGCCACGTCCATGCCCACGCCACGCCCGGAGATCTGGGTGATTTTTTCCGCCGTGGAAAACCCTGGTTGCAGGATGAACTGCAGCACGTCGCGGTCGCTGATATCGCTGTCCGGCGCCAGCAGGCCCCGCTTGATCGCCTTGCTCCGCACCGCCTCCAGCGGCACGCCGGCACCGTCGTCGCGGATGTCGAAAATGATGTCGCCGCCTTCCCGCGACAGGTCGAGGCTGATGCGCCCTCGCGCCGGCTTGCCGGCGGCGAGGCGCACGTCGGCCGGTTCCAGGCCGTGGTCGACGGCGTTGCGCAGCATGTGCTCCAGGGGCGCGGCCATCCGTTCCAGGACGTTACGGTCCATTTCGCCGTCGGCATTGCCCACCACGAACTCCACGTCCTTGCCCAGTTCCTGCGCCACTTGCCGGACGATGCGCTTGAGCCGCGGCAGCATGCGCTCGAACGGCACCATGCGCGTGCGCATCAGGCCTTCCTGGAGTTCGGTGTTGATCCGCCCCTGCTGTTGCAGCAGGAGTTCGGCATCGTGATTGCTGCGATCCAGGGTTTCCTTGAGTTCGAGCAAGTCCGAGGCAGACTCGAACAGCGCCCGGGACAGTTGCTGCAACTGGGAATGCCGATCCATCTCCAGCGGGTCGAACTCTTCGTAGCCCAGGCGCTCGGCCTCCACTTGTTGACGACTGAGAATCCGCCCCTGGGTTTCGGTATCCAGGCGCCGCAACTGGTCGCGCATGCGCTCGATGGTGGTTTCCATTTCGCTCAGGGCCACGTGTGCGTCGTTGACCTGCTGTTCGATGCGCCCACGGAAAATCGACGTTTCCCCCGCCAGGTTCACCAGGTCGTCGAGCAGTTCGGCGGAGACCTTGACCATGTCCGCCCCGTCGCCCGCTGCACCGGGGTCTTGTCTGGCGGGCGCCGCGGGCGGACTTGCGATGGGGGGCGTGATCGGCTCCGGCGCCGGAACAGCCTGGGACACCGCACTTGCCTGGGGATGATTCACCGCCTGGATCTGCGCGATCAGCCGATCGGCCAGCGGGCACGGATGGCCGGCGCGCACCGCATCGAGCATCTGCGCCAGTCGGTCATGACTGCTTTGCAGCAAGGCAAACAATGCCGGGGTCGGCTGGAGCAGGCCCGCCGACAGGCCTTCGTAGAGGTTTTCCAGCTCATGGGCCAGGTCGCCGATAGGGACGATTTCCACCATCCGCGCACCGCCCTTGAGGGTGTGCAAATCCCGCAGCAGGGTTTCCACGGCCTGGCGATTCGACGGTTCTTCCTGCCAGCGCAGCAGCGCCGCGCCTGAGCTGTCGAGGATGTCGAAGCCTTCTTCGAGGAAGATTTCCAGCAACTCGGGATCATGGCCGGCGCCGTCGGCCTGGGCCGCTGCGCTCGTCTCGATGGCGTTCGGCTTGTCCTGGCGGAACCTTCGGATAGCGTCGATCAGCGCAACGGGATCGCCCAACGGTTGGCCCTGTTGCAACTGCCCGAGCAACAGGTCCAGGCGTTCGTGGCTGCTGCCGAGCAGTTGCGCCAGTTCCTCACTGTAGCTGTAGCGCCGGTCCACCAGCCCTTCGTAAAGGTTTTCCAACTCCTGGGCCAGATCGCTCACCGGCCGGATGTCGGCCATCCGCGCGCCGCCCTTGAGGGTGTGCAAGTCGCGTTGCAGCGAGGACAGCGGCGCACCGTTGTCCGGATCGGCCAACCAGCGCTGCAAGGCCTGGGCGGCACTTTCGAGGATGTCCTGGGCCTCTTCGAGGAAAATCGACGCGAGGTCATCGTCCACCGAGGTCTCGGCGGGCGCGTCACGTTCCATTTCCGCCGTCGCGTGGCCCAGTTCGCGGATACTCAGCGTGCGGCTGCCGTCGCTACGGATCAGGCCAGTGGCCGACGGGTCGAGGCTCTCCTGAAGCAGGCGACGCAGGGCCGCTACCCGCTCTGGCTGCGGACGCACATGCTGCCCGGCCGCCAGCTCATCGAGCATGTCAATCAGCGCTTCATGGGCGAGCTGCGCCTGCTGGAAAAATTCATCGCTGACCGCCAGGCTGCTTTCTTCCACCGCGCCGTAGAGGTCAAGCAAGGCTTCGCAGAGTTCGTCCACCGGGTGCAGGTCGGCCAGGTGCGCACCTTCGCCGAGGGTCGTCAGTTCATCCAGCAGCGCACTCAGTTCCTGGCCTTCGCCGGGGTGCTGCTGCCAGCGCTGCAAGAGGCTTTCGGCGTCCAGCAGGATGTCCATGCCCTGGGCGAGGAAGTTGTTGATCAGCTGTGGATCGCGCTTGGTCCGTATCGCTTTGTCGGGCGCACTGTTGGCGGCGTGCAGACGCTCGGCCAGCAGGGCCTGGGCGCGCTGGATCAGATCCCCGGCGCCGGGGATCGGCGCCAGCGGCTCGCTGTGCAACTGGCGCAGGCCGCGGCGCAGCAGCCCTTCGGCCTCCAGCAGCAACTCCACCTCATCCAGGTCGAGGGCAATCAGGTGCGCCCGGTACTCCCGGGCCAGTTCATCCATCGCACCGGCCAGCTCGGCGATGGGTAGCACGCCGGCCATCGAAGCGCTGCCCTTGAGGGTGTGCAAGGCCCGCTGCAATTCATCGCTGGCCTGCAACGGCAGGTGGTCGGCCGCCTGGTCGAGAAAACGATTGAGGCTGGCGAGGTGGCCCTGGGCTTCGTTGTCGAAGATCTTCAACAACAGCGGATCGAGAGCGGTCACGTCCTGCTCATCGTCTTCATCGTCTTCATCGCCGCCCTTGGCCAGTGCATGGGCGCGGGCGGCCAGGCGGTCGACGTCATCGCGCTGGCGCTGCCGATTGGCCGCGAATTCGGCCACCAGGGTCGGCAACAACGGCACCGTGTCTTCGATCAACTGACGGACCGACGCCTGCGGCTCGACGCTGCGTTCCAGTACCCGGTTGAGCAGGTTTTCCACGGCCCAGGCCAGTTCACCCAGCACCAGCGCCCGCACCATCCGACCACTGCCCTTGAGGGTGTGGAAGGCCCGGCGCAGTTCGCTCAAGGCGCCGTGGTCGTCGGGATGCGCACTCCAGCGTGGCAAGTATTCACGCAGGACGTCGAGCACCTCGGCGGTTTCCTCGAGGAAGACCTCACGCAACTCGTCGTCCACCGGGCTCTCGTCCAGCGGTGGAGGCAACAGGCTGCCTGGGGTGCTCCTGGCCGGCGGATTGACCGCCGAGACCGGGCTGGCCAGCACCTGTGCCAAGGACTGCACCGTCTGCGGGTCATCCAGTTCCTGCAAGTCCTGCATGACCTGGGCTTCGTTGGGACTCAACACATCGTCAAGCACCGGCACCCGCGCTTCGTCAGGGTAATAACCGAGCGCGGCCAGGCTCCGTTCGACCCCATCGAGCAAGGGCTCGCCAGGGGTTTCCGGGTCCTCGCTCAAGCGCTCCAGGTAGTATTCGAGACCGGTGATCACGTCGGCCAAATGATCGAGCTCTTCCCAACCCGGCTGGGCCCGCTCCAGCAACAGATGGTCACGGATGAACGCGTTGCAGGCCTCCACCAGGCTGGCGGCACGGCTCAGGGGGATCATCGCCAGCGCACCGCGCACCTGGGTCAGCAGCGCCGGCAACGGTTGCAGCTGCTCGCTGTTCCAGTCCGCGTCGATGTAGTCGACGATCATATCCTTGGCCTGTTGCAGGCAGGTGTGGGCTTCCTTGATGACAATCTGGTGGATCTGGGTCAGGTCGGTGGTGGGCAGGTGCGTGTCTTCGCGGCTCTCGGGCTCGACGGTGCCGACCATGCCGGCCAGGGTCGCCTCGACATAGAGCAAGGCCCCGGCTACGTCCATGAGGGTCGCGTCATCCGGCTCGCGCTGGCCCTGGGCGAGGCTCAGCACCACCGCCAGTTGATCGATGATGACCTTGCGCGGCTGGCCGAAACCCAGCACCGCCAAGGTGTCGGCGATCTGCCGCAACGGCGCCAGCAGGCAGTCCAGTTCCGAGGCGTGCTGGCGATCGCTGCGCACGAACAGGTCCAGGCGCTCCTTGACCCGTACCAACTCCTCGCACAGCGCGGCGAGCACCGAGCGCATGGCATCGCGGTCGGGCCCGGCCAGGCGCGCGCGTTCTTCGTCGACCATGGCGCTGTCGGGCAGCGCGTCGTCCAGTGAGTAGCGTTCTTTCATGATCTGCATCTGCCCGCTGGGATGTTCGGCCTTGGCAATATAGAACAACAAGCTCTTGAGCAGGTGGGGCGGTGCCGGCTGATTGATGCCGGGCATGCCTTGGTCCAGCAGGCGCTTGAGTTCCTTGTCGGCTTCCTTGAACAGGCTGCGCAGCGCCGGGCTGTTGGCGATGCGCCCGTCACGCATGCCTTCGACCAGCGCTGAAGCCACTTGCCATAAGGCATTGAGCGGCGCCCCGGCACACAACGTTTCCAGGCGCTGGAAAACCTTGGCCAGGTAACCGAGGTGGGTCGCGTCATCCTGCTCGCGCAGCAGGCCCACCAAGGCCATTTGCAGGGTCTGGCGCCATTTGCGCAAGGTGTTCGGCAGGTCCGCGGGTTCGAGGCGCTGCAAGGCCTCGTCGCTGAGCGGCGCGATATCGGGCAATTCGGGACTGAACAGGCTGGTTTCCGACAACAGGCTCTCGCCCCGGGCACTGCGCAGGTCGTTGATCAGGGGCAGTACCACCAGCGGCAGGTCGCGGCGGGCGCCTTGTATGCGGTCCAGGTAGATCGGCAACTGCCCCAGGGCCTGGCTCAACAGACTGATGGCTTCACCGCGATGGGTGACGCGATTGTCCCGCAGGGCGGCGCACAGCTGCTCCATCTCCTCGGCCAGCAACGCCGCACCGTAGAATTCGACCATCTGCAGGCTGCCGTGGACCTGGTGAATGCAGGCCAGGCATTGCCCGAGGGCGTCCGACGCCTGGGGATCGTCCACCAGGCGATTGAGGGCCAGATGGGCCTGCTTCAGCGTTTCGGCAATCTCGCCCTTGACCCATTCCAGGGCCACGTAGTCGTGCCGATCACCCATAACCACTCCAAATCAACCTGTGGCGAGGGGATTTATCCCCGCTGGACTGCGAAGCAGTCCCAAAATAGCCAGCCTGGTACATAGCGATTGGGTTCTGCATTGCCAGGGGCCGCTTCGCGCCCCAGCGGGGATAAATCCCCTCGCCACAGAAGATCTCTGCGGCCAGGAAAGTGCGGCCAGTCACCCCTTGTCCTCATCCGCCACAGGTGCGGCCGGCAAGGTAAAACCCGACACCGAACGGCGCAGCTGGCTGGCCATTTTCGCCAGGTTGCCAATGCTCTCGGCAGTGGCGGTGGAACCGGATGAGGTCTGCGAGGTGATCTGCTGGATCACGTTCATGGTCAAGGAAATCTGCCCCGCCGAGGTGGTCTGTTGCTGCGCAGCGTTGGAGATGCTCTGGATCAGCGCCGCCAGGGTCTTGGACACGCCTTCGATTTCTTCCAGGGCGACGCCGGCGTCCTGGGCCAGTCGCGCACCGCGCACCACTTCGGTGGTGGTCTGCTCCATGGAGATCACCGCTTCGTTGGTGTCGGCCTGGATCGCCCGCACTAGGGTTTCGATCTGCCGGGTCGCCGCCGACGAACGCTCGGCCAGGCGTTGCACTTCATCGGCCACCACCGCGAACCCGCGCCCGGCATCGCCGGCCATGGACGCCTGGATGGCGGCGTTGAGGGCCAGGATGTTGGTCTGGTCGGCGATGTCGTCGATCAGGCTGACAATGTCGCCGATTTCCTGGGATGACTCGCCCAGGCGCTTGATGCGCTTGGCGGTGTCCTGGATCTGTTCGCGAATGTTGTCCATGCCATGAATGGTGTTGTGCACCACCTCGTTACCCTTGTTGGCAATCTCCACCGAACGCTCGGCCACCGCCGACGATTCGGCGGCATTGGCCGACACCTGGTCGATGGACTGGGCCATTTCATTAATTGAAGTCGAAGCTTCGGAAATTTGCTGGGCCTGGTGCTCGGACGCCTGGGCCAGGTGCATCGCCGTGGCCTGGGTTTCCTGCACGGCCGCGGCGACCTGGCCGGCGGTGAGGTTGATGGTCGCCACCAGATCCCGCAGTTGGTCCACCGAGTAGTTGATGGAATCGGCGATGGTGCCGGTGAAATCCTCGGTGACCGAGGCCGTGACGGTCAGGTCGCCGTCGGCCAGGTCCTCGATTTCATCCAGCAGCCGCATGATCGCGTTCTGGTTGCGCTCGTTCTTTTCCGCGGTTTCGTGCAACTGGCGGTTGGTCTCGCGGACCATCACCAGCCCGATCAGGATGATCGACATCAGCGCCAGCAGGCCCAGCACATAGCCGCCGATGGTATTGACGGAACGCCCGCCGGCCAGGTTTTCGAAGGCCGTGGCCAGGTGCGAAGCCTCGTCGAGCAAGGTCTGCGACAAGTTGAAGATATTGCCGGCCGATTCGCGGACCTTGAACAACTCCGGCGAGGTCTCGAGGATTTCATCCACCGAGCCGGACACGAACTCGAACAGCTCGCTGATTTCGCTCAGCCGCGCCCGGGCATCGCGGTCCTGGACCTGGGAGATTTTCAGGGCCGGGTCACCTTGCAACATGCCATTGAGCACCTGGCCAAAACGCGCCGCATCGCGACCGAAGGTATCGGCGGCCTGGCTGGCGTTTTCGTCCCCCGCCAGCACGGTATTCACCGCGCCGAGAATCCGCTCGGCCAGCAGGGACTGGCGCTGGGCCATGGCCACTTGGGTGGCCGGCGCGCCACGTTGCAGCAGGATCTCGACGACTTTTTCGTACTCGACCTGCAACTGTGGCACGGTTTCGGCCAGGGTGGCCGCCACCTGGTGCAGCGACAGCACGGTCTGTTCGCTGGAGAGGATGGCATCGGTGTTCTTGAGCAGGCGCTCCCAGTCCAGCTGCACGGCGCGCATCTGCGGGCGCAGGGTGGCGGGCGCAGGGGGCAGGCCGGTCACAGGGTCGCCCTGTTTCAGGTAGCCCCAGCGCTGGGCGAAGTCATTGCGCGCATCGCTCAGCAGCTTGAACGCCGCAGGCTTGCCGGCGGCGGCCTCGGTGGCGTTCTTGGCGATGCGCTGGGACAGCACCCGCAGCTCACCGGCATGGCCGATGTACTGTTTGTCGTAGGTGGACTGGGTGTTGAGGTAAGCGAAGTTGGCGAACAGCAGCACCATGAAGACGATCAGCGCGACGAACAGCACGATGATCTGCGAACGACTGCGCGACGCTTCCAGTGGCTTGCCTGTTTTTACTTTGATCATCGGTTCTCGCCTGTGCTGCCCAGTCCAACTCACTCACCGTGGTCCCATGTGGGAGCGAGCTTGCTCGCGATAGCCTTGGATCAGTCAGCATTGCCCTGACCGACCTACCGCAATCGCGAGCAAGCTCGCTCCCACAAAGGGCCTGCGCTGCATCTCGTCAAATCGCCACATCCATGAACCCCGGTGACCGTGCCAGGGCAAACGGGCTGAACACCTGCCACTCGCGCTCGCCGCCGAACCGGCCCTTGACGAAGGCCGCTTCCGGGCCGTCGTGGTCGTCCACCAGCATCGGCTCCAGGCTATCCTGGGCAAAGTGCTGCAACCCGAGGACCTCGTCCACCAGCAACCCGGCGAACACCTCGTCGTGGTCCACCACCAGCACCCGCCGCTGCTTGCGCACGGTGGACAGCTCATGGCCGAAGAACCCGCACAGATCCATCAACGGCAACAAGCGCCCCCGCAGGTTAGCCACGCCACGCACCCACGGCTTGACCCCGGGCAAATGCGTGTAACGTGGCTCGTGCAGCACTTCACTGACTTCGCCCATCGGCGCTACATACCAGTGCTCGCCCAGGCGAAAGCCGATGCCGCTCCAGCCGGCACGGTGGGTCGGCTGGGAGGGCAGGTCCGCCCCCAGCAGCCGGCAACGCCGGTCGATCTGCAGCAGCAGTTCGAAGGCCGTCAGGGACTGGCTCATGGCCGCGCCGTCAACCCGCCAGTACTTTGTTCAGGGTCGCGATCAGGGTTTCTTCGTCCACCGGCTTGGTCAGGTAGTCCTTCGCCCCCTGGCGCGTACCCCAGACCTTGTCGGTGTCCTGATCCTTGGTGGTGATGATGATCACCGGGATATGGCCGGTGTCCGGGTCCTTGGTCAACTGGCGCGTGGCCTGGAAACCATTGAGGCCGGGCATGACGATGTCCATCAGCACCGCATCGGGTTTTTCCTGGCGGGCCAGCGCCACGCCATCGGCGCCATTCTCGGCCTTCAGGACCTGATGGCCGTGCTTTTCCAGCATGCCGGTCAGTTTGTACATTTCAGTCGGCGAATCATCGACGATCAGAACTCGTGCCATGGTATTCCCCATTTTCTTGTTGACCCCAGGCCCGTTGGCCGAGTGTCATTAATGTGCCTGGTGCGGCTGGACAGCGGTAAAGCCCGGGACATGGGCCTGTATCGCCCCCAGCAGTTCTTCCTTGCTGAACGGCTTGGTCAAAAACTGATCGGAACCGACGATGCGCCCCTTGGCCTTGTCGAACAACCCATCCCTGGACGACAGCATGATCACCGGCGTGGCCTTGAACGCGCTGTTGTTCTTGATCAGGGCACAGGTCTGGTAGCC
Organism: Pseudomonas sp. NFACC13-1; assembly: GCF_900104425.1. NCBI lineage: Bacteria > Pseudomonadati > Pseudomonadota > Gammaproteobacteria > Pseudomonadales > Pseudomonadaceae > Pseudomonas > Pseudomonas sp. NFACC13-1. The sequence goes on from NZ_FMXV01000029.1 coordinate 54,398, forward strand.
ATCGAGGCGCGGCATCATGATGTCGACGAAGATGATGCCCGGGTGATGGTCGGCAATCTTGGCCAGGGCATCGAAACCGTCGATCGCCGTGATCACCTCGCAGCCCACGTTGCGCAGCAAGGTTTCGGCGGTGCGGCGGATGGTCTTCGAGTCGTCGATGACCATGACCTTCAAGGCGCTGGGTTGCTGTTGCGTAGAGTGCTCTGCCATTGCCGCTGCGGACCGGTTTTTAACGCCTGAGAGTGAACGACAGCGCAAACCCTTGATGTTCAAGGCCCGCACGTCACATGGCAGCCTTTTTAGCACAGTCTCCATCGCCGATCTATCGGCCGCTCGGCGCGGTGGTTTTTCCTTGACCGCCAATCTTCCGGGCGCCACTCTGACGCCACTTTTTCACGCCATTATGTGCCCATCACATTTCGAGGAACCAAGCCATGAGCGTACGCGTCGGCATTGTCATGGACCCTATCGCCAGCATTTCCTATAAAAAGGATAGCTCGCTGGCCATGCTGCTGGCCGCTCAGAAGCGCGGCTGGGAGCTGTTCTACATGGAGCAGCGCGACCTCTACCAGGCCGAAGGCCAGGCGCGGGCGCGAATGAAGCCGCTGAACGTCTTCGCCAACCCTGAGAAGTGGTTCGAGCTGGGCGACGAGCGCGATGCGCTGCTCAGCGACCTGGACGTGATCCTGATGCGCAAGGATCCGCCGTTCGACATGGAGTTCGTGTACTCCACCTACCTGCTGGAACAAGCGGAAAACGCCGGCGTGCTGGTGGTCAACAAGCCCCAGAGCCTGCGCGACTGCAACGAAAAGCTGTTCGCCACGCTGTTCCCGCAGTGCACACCGCCGACCATCGTCAGCCGTCGCCCGGACGTGTTGCGCGAATTTGCCGACCATCACGGCGACGTGATCCTCAAGCCCCTGGACGGCATGGGCGGTTCCTCGATCTTCCGGCACACCGCCGGCCACCCGAACCTGTCGGTGATCCTGGAAACCCTGACGCTGCACGGCAAGCAGCAGATCATGATCCAGGGCTACCTGCCGGCCATCGTCGATGGCGACAAACGCATCCTGATGATCGATGGCGAACCGGTGGATTATTGCCTGGCGCGTATCCCGGCGGCCGGTGAAACCCGGGGCAACCTGGCAGCCGGCGGACGTGGCGAGGCGCGGCCGTTGACCGAGAAGGACCGCTGGATCGCTGCCCAGGTCGGCCCGACCCTGCGGGAAAAAGGCCTGCTGTTCGTGGGCCTGGACGTGATCGGCGAGCACCTGACGGAAATCAACGTCACCAGCCCGACCTGCATCCGCGAGATCGATAACGCCTTTGGCACCGACATCGGCGGCCTGTTGATGGATGCCATCGATCAGAAGCTCAAGGCTCGTTGATCCAGATCTGCTGAAGGGAACCCACATTGCGTTATCATGCCCGGCCTGAAAAAAACGCGATGTTGGTTTCCTTGTCATGACACTCCCGTCCGATCTGCCCCAAGAGCTCGCCCATCGCAGCGTGCGCCCGGCTGATCGCCTCGGTTTTACCCTGTTCCTGGCGGCGTTGATCCACCTGGCCTTGCTGCTGGGCGTCGGGTTTGCCACGGTCGAGCCGAAACAGATCAGCCAGACCCTGGAAATCACCCTGGCCACCTTCAAGAGCGAAACCAAGCCCAAGAAGGCCGACTTCCTCGCCCAGGAAAACCAGCAAGGCAGCGGCACCCTGGAAAAGAAGGCGATCCCCAAGACCACCGAGATCGCGCCCTTCCAGGACAACACGGTGCAGAAAGTCACCCCGCCGCCCGCCGCCAAGCCCGAAGTGCAGGAAACGGCGCCCAAGGCGGCCGTGACCACCGTGGCGCCGAAGCCGAAGAAAGCCCCGGTCAAGGAAGAGGTCAAGCCTGATCCCAAGCCCCAGGCCCCCACGCCCACCTTCGACAGCTCCCAGCTGTCCAGCGACATCGCCAGCCTGGAAGCCGAACTGGCCCAGGAGCAACAGCTCTACGCCAAGCGCCCGCGCATCCACCGCCTGAGCGCCGCTTCGACCATGCGCGACAAGGGTGCCTGGTACAAGGACGAGTGGCGCAAGAAGGTCGAGCGCATCGGCAACCTCAACTACCCTGACGAAGCGCGGCGCAAGCAGATCTACGGCAACCTGCGGCTAATGGTCTCGATCAATCGTGACGGCTCGCTGTATGAAGTGCTGGTGCTCGAATCCTCCGGCCAGCCGCTGCTGGACCAGGCCGCACAGCGGATCGTGCGCCTGGCCGCACCGTTCGCGCCGTTTACCGGGGACCTGTCGGACATCGACCGGCTGGAAATCATCCGCACCTGGAAATTCGCCCGCGGCGACCGGCTGTCCAGCAACTGATAACCATCCAATCCCCTTGTGGGAGCGAGCTTGCTCGCGATAGCAGACGGCCAGTCGACCTCTGTGTTGAATGATCAATTGCTATCGCGAGCAAGCTCGCTCCCACAGGGGATTGGTGACAGTCTCAGGCATTTCCCGGCTTGTCAGTTCGCCCCTGCGCCGCCACACTAGCGCCTATGAAAAACGTCAGCCCCACCTACCTCAAGCATCACTTCCTGATCGCCATGCCGCACATGGCCGATCCGAACTTTGCCCATACCTTGACCTACATCGTCGAGCACACGGCCAATGGGGCCATGGGGCTGGTGATCAATCGCCCGCAGGAGCTGAACCTGGCGGACATCCTTGAGCAACTGCGGCCCGAGATCGAACCGCCACTCTTGTGCCAGCACGTGCCGATTTTCATCGGCGGCCCGGTGCAGACCGACCGCGGCTTCGTGCTCCATCCGTCGGGCCCCAAATACCAGGCCACGGTAGACCTGGACGGCTTGTCGCTGTCCACCTCCCAGGATGTGCTGTTCGCCATCGCCGACGGCGTCGGCCCGCAGAAAAGCCTGATCGCCCTCGGCTATGCAGGCTGGGAACCCGGGCAACTGGAAGCCGAGCTGGCCGACAACGCCTGGCTGACCTGCCCGTTCGACGCCGACATCCTGTTCAATACCAGCAGCGAACTGCGCCTGGAAGCGGCGGCCAGCCGGTTGGGGGTCAACCTCAGCCTGCTCACCAGCCAGGCAGGACACGCCTGATGGCCCTGCGCTTGCTGCTGGGCTTCGATTACGGCACCAAACAGATCGGCGTAGCGGTCGGCCAGGTCATTACCGGCCAGGCCCGCGAGCTGTGTACCTTGAAGGCGCAGAACGGTGTTCCGGACTGGAACCAGGTCGAAGCGCTGATCAAGGAGTGGAAACCCGATGCCGTGGTGGTCGGCCTGCCGCTGAACATGGACGGCACGCCCAGCGACATGTGCCTGCGCGCCGAAAAGTTCGCCCGCCGGCTCAATGGCCGCTACAACCTGCCCTTCTATACCCATGACGAGCGCCTGACCACGTTCGAGGCCAAGGGCGAGCGCCTGATGCGCGGCGGACAGAAAGGCAGCTACCGCGACAACCCGGTGGACGCCATCGCCGCCGCCCTGCTGCTGCAAGGCTGGCTCGACGCCAACGCCGCCCTGTTCGAAACCTGATTTTTTACAAAGCGCCGCCAAGGCGCTTTCTTTTAGCGATAAGCCGCGCCACTCACCACCGGCCCGGGAACCTGAAGGAGCCAGCATGAGCCTGCCCAATCCTGCCGAACTGATCAGCCAGATGGCGATTCGTCTCACGGCACACCTGGAACACCGCGGCATCAGCGAACCGCGCTACATCGGCATTCGCACCGGTGGCGTCTGGGTCGCCCAGGCCTTGCTCGAAGCACTGGGCAGCCAATCGCCGCTGGGCACCCTGGATGTGTCCTTCTACCGCGACGACTTCAGCCAGAACGGCCTGCACCCGCAAGTACGCCCCTCGGCACTGCCGTTCGAGATCGAAGGCCAGCACCTGGTGCTGATCGACGACGTGCTGATGAGCGGCCGGACCATCCGCGCCGCCATGAACGAATTGTTCGACTACGGTCGCCCGGCCAGCGTGACGCTGGTGTGCCTGCTGGACCTGGACGCCGCCGAGCTGCCGATCCGGCCGAACGTGGTCGGCGCGACGCTGACGCTGGCCGCCCATGAGCGGGTCAAGCTCTCCGGGCCGTCGCCGCTGCAACTCGAACTGCAAGACCTTGCCCTTTAACTGCCCTTGTAAGAGTCCATCGCGATGACGCCTCTCGAAACCAAGCGCCCGCTGCAGCTCAACGATCAGGGCCAGCTGCGGCACTTCCTGTCCCTCGACGGCCTGCGCCGCGAGCTGTTGACGGAAATCCTCGACACCGCCGACTCGTTCCTCGAAGTCGGTGCCCGGGCGGTGAAGAAAGTCCCGTTGCTGCGCGGCAAGACCGTGTGCAACGTGTTCTTCGAAAACTCCACCCGCACCCGCACCACCTTCGAACTGGCGGCCCAGCGCCTGTCGGCGGACGTGATCACCTTGAACGTGTCCACGTCCTCGGCGAGCAAGGGCGAAACCCTGCTCGACACCTTGCGCAACCTCGAAGCCATGGCCGCCGACATGTTCGTCGTGCGCCACGGCGACTCCGGCGCAGCGCACTTCATCGCCGAACACGTGTGTCCGCAAGTGGCGATCATCAACGGCGGCGACGGCCGTCACGCCCACCCGACCCAGGGCATGCTCGACATGCTGACCATCCGTCGACACAAGGGCAGCTTCGAAAACCTGTCGGTGGCCATCGTCGGCGACATCCTGCACTCGCGGGTCGCCCGCTCGAACATGCTGGCCCTCAAGACCCTCGGTTGCCCGGACATCCGCGTGATCGCGCCGAAAACCCTGCTGCCCATCGGCGTCGAGCAATACGGCGTGAAGGTCTACACCGACATGACCGAAGGCCTCAAGGACGTGGACGTGGTGATCATGCTGCGTCTGCAACGCGAGCGCATGACCGGCGGCCTGCTGCCCAGCGAAGGCGAGTTCTACCGCCTGTTCGGCCTGACCACCGCCCGCCTGGCCGGGGCCAAGCCGGATGCCATCGTCATGCACCCGGGGCCGATCAACCGCGGCGTGGAGATCGAGTCGGCGGTGGCCGACGGGCCGCACTCGGTGATTCTCAACCAGGTGACCTACGGCATCGCCATCCGCATGGCGGTGCTGTCCATGGCCATGAGCGGGCAAACGGCCCAGCGCCAATTCGACCAGGAGAACGCCCAGTGAAGCTCAGCATTCTCGGCGCACGCGTGATCGATCCGGCCAGCGGCCTGGATCAAGTGACTGACATTCATATCGATGCCTGCAAGATCGTCGCCCTGGGCGCCGCGCCCACCGGTTTCGTGGCGGCTGAAATCCTCGACGCCCAGGGCCTGGTGGCCGCGCCCGGCCTGGTGGACCTGAACGTCGCCCTGCGCGAACCGGGCTACAGCCGCAAAGGCAGCATCGTCAGCGAAACCCGGGCCGCCGCGGCCGGTGGCGTGACCAGCCTGTGCTGCCCACCACAGACCAAACCGGTACTGGACACCTCGGCCGTGGCCGAACTGATCCTCGACCGCGCCCGCGAAGCCGGCAACACCAAGGTCTTCCCGATCGGCGCGCTGAGCAAGGGCCTCGACGGTGAGCAACTGGCCGAACTCATCGCCCTGCGCGACGCCGGTTGCGTGGCGTTCGGCAACGGCCTGAACAGTTTCCGCAACACCCGCACCCTGTGCCGCGCCCTGGAATACGCGGCGACCTTCGGCCTGACGGTGATCTTCAACTCCCAGGATCACGACCTGGCCGAAGGTGGCCTGGCCCACGAAGGTCCGACCGCCAGCTTCCTCGGCCTGCCGGGCATCCCGGAAACCGCCGAGACCGTGGCCCTGGCCCGGGACCTGCTGTTGGTGGAACAAAGCGGCGTGCGCGCCCACTTCAGCCAGCTGACCAGCGCCCGCGGCGCGGCGTTGATCGCCCAGGCCCAGGCCCGCGGCTTGCCGGTGACCGCCGATGTGGCGCTGTACCAACTGATCCTGACCGACGAGGCGCTGATCGACTTCAACAGCGTCTACCACGTCCAGCCGCCGCTGCGCACCCGCGCCGACCGCGATGGCCTGCGCGAGGCGGTGAAGTCCGGGGTGGTCTCGGCCATCTCCAGCCATCACCAACCCCATGAGCGTGATGCCAAGCTGGCCCCGTTCGGCGCCACCGAGCCGGGCATCAGCAGCGTCGAACTGCTGCTGCCGCTGGCCCTGACGCTGGTGGAGGACGGCTTGCTGGACCTACCGACCTTGCTGGCCCGCCTGAGCGCCGGCCCGGCCCAGGCGCTGCAATTGCCGGCGGGGAAACTGGCGGTGGGCACCGCGGCGGACCTGGTGCTGTTCGACCCAGCCGCGTCCACCGTGGCCGGCGAAGCCTGGCGTTCCAAGGGCGACAACTGCCCGTTCCTCGGTCACAGCCTGCCGGGAGTGGTGCGCTATACCCTGATGGATGGGCGGATCACCCACCAGGCCTGATACCGCGCCGTTTCTATCGCGAGCAGGCTCGCTCCCACAGGGGGATCTTGGTGAACACATGATGGGTGAACACCTCGATCCAATGTGGGAGCGAGCTTGCTCGCGATACAGGCGACTGGGTCTTACTGAAAAGCCCCACGCTTCTGCGCATTACGAATCGACACCTGATCGTTCAGCGTCCAGAAGTCATACAGCACCCCGAGGAAAAACACCCCACCGGTCAGCAGGTAAATAATCCCGCTGATCCACTTGCCCTGATACATCCGGTGTACGCCCAGCACCCCGAGAAACGTCAGCAGAATCCACGCCACGCTGTACTCGATCGGCCCTGGGGTGAAACGCAGGTCCGCCTCGCGGTCCATGGCGGGGATCAGGAACAGGTCGATCAGCCAACCGATGCCCAGCAGGCCGAAGGTGAAGAACCAGATCGTGCCCGTGACCGGCTTGCCGTAATAGAAACGGTGGGCGCCGGTAAAACCGAAAATCCACAGCAGATACCCGATGACTTTGCTGTGGGTATCGCGGATGGCGTCCTGCTGATAGCTGTTCATGAATGGCCTCTTTTACCTCGATAGAAAAATTTGTTCGGACTTTGTGTGACTTTTTTATGTCTCGCCGACAAGCGGTCCTGAGCGACTTGAACCAAGCAAACCCCCGTGGTGTCGGGGTTCTGTCGGACAATCGGGTCAATTTGTCGCATTTATGCGGGGTTCGTAGCGACTTCCGAATCGACAAACGGCCTCAGGAACGCGAAAAAAGCTGTTATAAAGTTGCGCGCTAACCTTTAAGAGCCTTGCCTAATGCGTCCATTTTTCAAGACATGGCTAACCATTTGCCTATTATTGCCACTGGCCGCCCACGCCACCAATCGTGAGCAACGTCTTCCCAACGTCAACGGCTATACCCCGAAATCCCATGTTTCTGCTCCCTCGAGCAAGAACAAGCCAAGCGTCCAGCGCGTGGGCACGGCCAACAGCAAGCTGGTGCCGCCCATGGCGACCAAAGCGAGCAGCAACGTGCTGAGCCGCGCCGTGAATGTACTTGGCACACCTTATCGTTGGGGCGGCAGCAGCCCAAGTAAAGGCTTCGATTGCAGCGGGTTGGTCAAATACGCTTTCAACGACGCCACGTTCGACCTGCCGCGCACGTCCAACGCCATGGCCGCCGGTCACGGCGAGAAAGTCGAGCGCAAGGATCTCAAGCCCGGCGACCTGATCTTCTTCAAGCTCAAGAGCCGTCGGGTCAACCACGTGGCCATCTACCTGGGCAACGACCGCTTCATCCACGCCCCACGCCGCGGCAAGTCGGTGACCATCGACACCTTGAACAAGCCGTACTGGGACACTCACTACGTGGTGGCCAAGCGGGTACTGCCGAAAGAACCAGGTGCGCTGCGCGTGGTTCAGCGCTGATCAGAAGAGCCTGCCAGCCCCCTTGTGGCGAGGGGATTTATCCCCGCTGGGCTGCGAAGCAGCCCCAAATGGCTAGCCTGAAATAAAGGTGAAAGCCTTATATTGTTGGGGGGCGCTTCGCGCCCCAGCGGGGATAAATCCCCTCGCCACAGGTCACACCGCTTGCCCCTCTAGAAGTTATCCGGCGTCCGCGCCTTCTCCCGCGCATGTTCGCGGCTGATCAGGCCCTTGTTCACCAAGTCCTTCAAACACATATCCAGCGTCTGCATCCCCAGCGAACCGCCGGTCTGGATCGATGAGTACATCTGCGCGATTTTGTCTTCGCGGATCAGGTTCCGAATGGCCGAGGTCCCCAGCATGATTTCATGCGCCGCGATCCGGCCCCCACCGATCTTCTTGATCAGCGCCTGGGAAATCACCGCCTGCAACGACTCCGACAGCATCGAGCGAACCATGGATTTCTCGTCACCGGGAAACACGTCCACCACCCGGTCGATGGTCTTGGCCGCCGAGGTGGTGTGCAAGGTGCCGAACACCAGGTGCCCGGTTTCGGCGGCGGTCAGCGCCAGGCGAATGGTTTCCAGGTCGCGCATCTCGCCCACCAGGATCACGTCCGGATCCTCCCGCAGGGCTGAACGCAGGGCCGTGGAGAAACTTTGGGTGTCGCGGTGCACCTCGCGCTGGTTGATCAGGCATTTGCGCGGTTCGTGAACGAATTCGATAGGGTCTTCGATGGTGAGGATGTGATGGTGCTTATGGCTGTTGAGGTAGTCGATCATCGCCGCCAGGGTGGTGGACTTGCCCGAACCGGTCGGCCCGGTCACCAGCACCAGTCCGCGCGGCGATTCGGTCACCTTGCGAAACACCTCGCCCATCCCCAGGTCTTCCATGGTCAGGACTTTCGACGGAATGGTCCGGAACACCGCCCCCGCGCCGCGATTCTGGTTGAAGGCGTTGACCCGGAATCGCGCGACGCCCGGCACGTCGAAGGAAAAGTCAGTCTCCAGAAACTTTTCGTAATCCACCCGTTGCCGGTCGTTCATGATGTCGTAGATCAGTTCATGGACCTGCTTGTGGTCCAGCGCCGGCAGGTTGATCCGCCGCACATCGCCATCCACGCGGATCATCGGCGGCAGCCCGGCGGACAGGTGCAGGTCCGATGCCCCCTGTTTGGCGCTGAACGCCAGCAGTTCAGTGATATCCATAGCGCTCCTCAATTCCAGTAGAATGCCGCGAACCTCACCGCTGGCGCTTCCTTTATGTCCACGATAGCAGACAACATTGCTCAGGTTAGTTCGCGCATCCGCACGGCGGAGCAGACCGCCCAACGTACCGAAGGCAGTGTCCAACTGCTGGCCGTGAGCAAGACCAAGCCTGCCCAGGCCCTGCGTGAAGCCTATGCCGCCGGCCTGCGGGACTTCGGCGAGAATTACCTGCAAGAGGCCCTGGGCAAACAGGTCGAATTGACCGACCTGCCCTTGATCTGGCACTTCATCGGCCCCATTCAATCGAACAAGACGCGCGCTATCGCCGAACACTTCGATTGGGTGCATTCCGTGGATCGTTTGAAAATTGCACAGCGCCTGTCCGAGCAGCGCCCGGCCGAGTTGCCGCCGCTGAACATCTGTATCCAGGTCAATGTCAGCGGTGAGGCCAGCAAATCCGGCTGCACCCCGGAGGACCTGCCCGCCCTGGCCAGCGCCATCAACGCTTTGCCGCGCCTGAAGCTGCGCGGGCTGATGGCGATTCCCGAACCCACCGAAGAACGTGCCGCCCAGGATGCAGCCTTCGCCGCCGTTCAACGCCTGCAAGCCAGCCTGGCACTGCCGCTGGACACACTTTCCATGGGCATGAGCCACGACCTCGAGTCGGCCATTGCCCAAGGCGCCACCTGGGTGCGCATCGGTACCGCCCTGTTTGGTGCCCGCGACTACGGTCAATCCTGAACATGACCGACTCATCTCTTTATAAGGACCTGTCATGAGCAACACGCGTATTGCCTTCATCGGCGCCGGCAACATGGCCGCCAGCCTGATCGGCGGCCTGCGGGCCAAGGGCCTGGACGCTTCGCTGATCCGCGCCAGCGATCCGGGTGAAGGGGCCCGCACCCGAGTGAGTGCCGAGCACGGCATCGAAACCTTCGCCGACAATGCCCAGGCCATCGACGGTGCCGACGTCATCGTGCTGGCAGTCAAGCCGCAAGCGATGAAAACCGTCTGCGAAGCCCTTCGCCCCAGCCTCAAGCCCCATCAACTGGTGGTGTCGATTGCCGCCGGCATCACCTGCGCCAGCATGAACAACTGGCTCGGCGAACAGCCGATCGTACGCTGCATGCCCAACACGCCGGCGCTGTTGCGCCAAGGCGTCAGCGGCCTGTTCGCCACGCCACGGGTGAGCGCCGAGCAACGCCAGCAGGCCGAAACCCTGCTGTCGGCCGTTGGCCTGGCCCTGTGGCTGGACACCGAACAGCAACTGGACGCGGTCACCGCCGTCTCCGGCTCGGGCCCGGCGTACTTCTTCCTGCTGATCGAAGCCATGACCGCCGCTGGCGAAAAGCTTGGCCTGACCCGGGAAACCGCCGCCCAGTTGACCTTGCAGACCGCACTCGGTGCCGCGCACATGGCGGTATCGAGCGACGTCGATGCGGCCGAGCTGCGTCGTCGCGTGACCTCGCCGGCCGGCACCACCGAAGCGGCCATCAAATCGTTCCAGGCCGGGGGCTTCGAAGCCCTGGTGGAAAAAGCACTCGGCGCCGCCGCGCACCGCTCGGCCGAGATGGCCGAACAACTGGGCCAATAAGGAGCCATTCATGATTGGATTGAACACCGCAGCGGTCTACGTGCTGCAAACCCTCGGTAGCCTGTACTTGCTGATCGTGCTGCTGCGTTTCGTGCTGCAACTGGTGCGCGCCAACTTCTACAACCCGCTGTGCCAGTTCATCGTCAAGGCCACCCAGCCGCTGCTCAAGCCGCTGCGCCGGATCATCCCGAGCCTGTTCGGCCTGGACATGTCGTCGCTGGTCCTGGCGATCCTCGTGCAAATGGCGCTGATGGCCCTGACCCTGCTGCTGACCTACGGCACCACCGGCAACCCGCTGCAATTGCTGATCTGGTCGATCATTGGCGTGACCGCGCTGTTCCTGAAGATTTTCTTCTTCGCCATGATCATCAGCGTGATCCTGTCGTGGGTCGCGCCGGGCAGCCATAACCCGGGGGCCGAACTGGTGAACCAGATCTGCGAGCCGGCCCTGGCGCCGTTCCGCCGCATCGTGCCGAACCTGGGCGGCCTGGATATCTCGCCGATCCTGGCGTTCATGGTGCTCAAGCTGATCGACATGCTGGTGATCAACAACCTGGCGGCGATGACCCTGATGCCGGAAATCCTGCGGCTGCTGATCTGACCCCGTAGGAGCTGCCGAAGGCTGCGATCTTTTGATCTTTCGCTTGAGACTCAAGTGTCTGGGAAAGATCGCAGCCTCGTTGCACTCGGCAGCGCCTACAGGGCCGCTTCGCGCCCCAGCGGGAGCAAGCTCCCTCGCCACAAAAAACTCATCCGACACAGGGTTTTCACCCAAGGAACAATCAACGCCGCCCTTTGCTTGCCGCCTGCCACAGTGGTCTTTAGACTTACGCCTCATTTCAACGCGAGCAGGGTCGATGCCAGCTGCCTTTCCCCCCGATTCCGTTGGTCTGGTGACGCCGCAAACGGCGCATTTCAGCGAGCCCCTGGCCCTGGCCTGCGGCCGTTCGTTGCCAGCCTATGACCTGATCTACGAAACCTACGGCACCCTCAATGCCACGGCGAGCAACGCCGTGCTGATTTGCCACGCCTTGTCGGGGCATCACCACGCCGCCGGCTACCACAGCATCGACGACCGCAAGCCCGGCTGGTGGGACAGTTGCATCGGCCCGGGCAAGCCCATCGACACCAACAAGTTCTTCGTGGTCAGCCTGAACAACCTGGGCGGCTGCAACGGCTCCACCGGCCCCAGCAGCCTCAACCCGGACACCGGCAAGCCCTTCGGCGCCGATTTCCCGGTGCTGACCGTGGAAGACTGGGTCCACAGCCAGGCCCGCCTGGCCGACCGCCTCGGTATTGGCCAGTGGGCCGCGGTGATCGGCGGCAGCCTGGGGGGCATGCAGGCCCTGCAATGGACCATCACCTACCCGGACCGCGTGCGCCACTGCCTGGCAATCGCCTCGGCCCCCAAGCTGTCGGCGCAAAACATCGCCTTCAACGAAGTGGCGCGCCAGGCGATCCTCACCGACCCCGAATTCCACGGCGGTTCGTTCCAGGAACACGGCGTGATCCCCAAGCGCGGGCTGATGCTGGCACGGATGGTCGGGCACATCACCTACCTGTCCGACGACTCCATGGGCGAGAAATTCGGCCGTGGCCTCAAGAGCGAAAAGCTCAACTACGACTTCCACAGCGTCGAGTTCCAGGTCGAGAGCTACCTGCGTTACCAGGGCGAGGAGTTTTCCGGGCGTTTCGACGCCAACACCTACCTGCTGATGACCAAGGCCCTGGACTACTTCGACCCGGCGGCGAACTTCGACGATGACCTGGCGAAAACCTTCGCCAAGGCCACCGCCAAGTTCTGCGTGATGTCGTTCACCACCGACTGGCGCTTCTCCCCGGCGCGCTCGCGGGAGCTGGTGGACGCGCTGATGGCCGCGCGCAAGGACGTCTGCTACCTGGAAATCGACGCACCCCAGGGCCACGACGCCTTTTTGATCCCGATCCCGCGCTACCTGCAGGCGTTCGGCAACTACATGAACCGTATAACGCTGTGAGGACGCCATGAGAGCCGATCTGGACATCATCCAGGAATGGATCCCCGCCGGCAGCCGCGTGCTCGACCTGGGCTGCGGCAACGGCGAACTGCTGACCTGGCTGCGGGACAACAAACAGGTCACCGGCTACGGCCTGGAAAACGACCCGGACAACATTGCCGAGTGCGTCGCCAAGGGCATCAACGTCATCGAGCAGGACCTGGACAAGGGCCTGGGCAACTTCGCCAGCAACAGCTTCGACATCGTGGTCATGACCCAAGCCCTGCAAGCGGTGCACTACCCGGACAAGATCCTCGACGAAATGCTGCGGGTCGGGCGCCAGTGCATCATCACCTTCCCCAACTTCGGCCACTGGCGCTGCCGCTGGTACCTGGCGAGCAAGGGGCGCATGCCGGTGTCGGATTTCCTGCCCTACACCTGGTACAACACGCCGAACATCCACTTCTGCACCTTCAAGGATTTCGAGGCGCTGTGCCGCGAACGTGAAGCCAAGGTCATCGATCGCCTGGCCGTGGACCAGCAGCACCGCCACGGGTGGGCCAGCAAGCTATGGCCTAATCTGTTAGGTGAAATAGGCATCTATCGGGTCAGCAGCCCAGGCCTTGCCGATTACCAGGTCGCGGTGTAAGCCCCGGCCTCACCAGGAGCACGACATGAAACGTCTAGCGTTGTTTCTCATCACCGCTTGCCTGAGCGTTGGCGCCATGGCCGCCGACGTCATCAAGGGCGAGCGCAAGGAAGTGTTCGGTGATATCACCGTGCACTACAACACGTTCAACTCCACCTTCCTGACACCCGACATCGCCAAGGCTGCCGAGCTGATTCGCAGCAAGAACCAAGGGGTGATCAATGTCTCGGTGATCAAAAGCGGCAAGCCATTGATCGCCGACGTCAGCGGCACGGTGAAGGACCTGACCAGCAAGACAGTCCCCCTCTCCTTCCGCCAGATCACCGAACAAGACGCGATCTATTACATCGCCCAGTATCCAGTGGACCAACAGGAAACCCGCACCTTCGAGATCAAGGTGCAAACCGGCGACAAGATCAACACCATCAACTTCAACCAGGAACTGTTCCCCGGCGAATGATGAACCTCACCCAACTCGTACTGGCCAGCCACAACGCCGGCAAACTCAAGGAACTGCAGGCCATGCTCGGCGGGTCGGTGCAGTTGCGCTCGATTGGCGAATTCAGCCAGGTGGAACCGGAAGAGACCGGCCTGTCGTTCGTCGAGAACGCCATCCTCAAGGCCCGCAATGCCGCACGCATCTCGGGCCTGCCGGCGCTCGCCGACGATTCCGGGCTGGCCGTGGACTTCCTCGGCGGCGCACCGGGCATCTACTCGGCCCGTTACGCTGACGGCAAAGGAGACGCTGCGAACAACGCCAAGCTGCTCGATGCCCTCAAGGACGTGCCCGAAGCCGAGCGCGGCGCGCAGTTCGTCTGTGTACTGGCCCTGGTGCGCCACGCCGACGATCCGCTGCCAATCCTCTGTGAAGGCCTGTGGCACGGGCGCATTCTCACCCAAGCCAGCGGCGAGCACGGTTTTGGCTACGACCCGTTGTTCTGGGTGCCGGAGCGCAATTGCTCCAGCGCCGAGCTGGGGCCGGTGGAAAAGAACCAACTGAGCCACCGCGCCCGCGCCATGGCCCTGCTGCGTCAACGCCTGGGCCTGCAATGATCGATGACGCTCCCGCACCGCTGATCCATGGCGGTGTACAAACGCCCCGGGCGCCACTGCCGGTGTTGCCGCCCCTGGCGTTGTACATCCACATCCCGTGGTGCGTGCGCAAATGCCCGTATTGCGACTTCAACTCCCACACCGCCAGCCCGCAGCTGCCGGAGGAGGAATACGTCGACGCCTTGCTGGCAGACCTCGACCAGGATCTGCACGCGGTCCATGGTCGCCCGCTGAGCTCGATCTTTTTCGGTGGCGGCACCCCGAGCCTGTTCAGTGCCCAGGCCCTGGGCCGATTGCTCAAGGGGGTCGAGGCGCGGATACCGTTCGCCCAGGACATCGAAATTACCCTGGAAGCCAACCCCGGCACATTCGAGCAAGAAAAATTCGTCGCTTACCGGGCCTTGGGCATCAACCGCCTGTCCATCGGCATCCAGAGCTTCCAGCAGGCCAAGCTCGAAGCCCTGGGGCGCATCCATAACGGTGACGAAGCGATACGCGCCGCCGGCATGGCCCGCCAGGCCGGGTTCGACAACTTCAACCTGGACCTGATGCACGGGCTACCCGACCAGTCCCTCGACGATGCCTTGAGCGACCTGCGCCAGGCCATTGCCTTGAAGCCGACCCACGTGTCCTGGTACCAGTTGACGCTGGAACCGAACACGGTGTTCTGGAATCAGCCGCCGACCTTGCCCGAAGACGACACGCTGTGGGATATCCAGGAAGCCGGGCAGGCCTTGCTGGCCGAACACGGCTACGTCCAATACGAAGTCTCGGCCTACGCCCAGCCCGGTCGGGCGGCGCGGCATAACCTCAACTACTGGAGCTTCGGCGACTTCATCGGCATAGGCGCCGGCGCCCACGGCAAGCTCAGCCATCCGGACGGGCGCATCGTGCGCACCTGGAAGACCCGACTGCCCAAGGACTATCTCAATCCGGCCAAAAGCTTCCAGGCTGGCGAGAAAACCCTGGCCAATGAAGAACTGCCGTTCGAGTTCCTGATGAACGCCCTGCGCCTGACCGCAGGCGTGGACGCGCGACTGTACCCGGAACGCACCGGGTTGCCCCTGCAAAGCCTGGCCGAAGGCCGGCGCGAGGCCGAACAAAGCGGGTTGTTGCAGGTCGAACCGACACGTCTGGCGGCCACCGAGCGCGGACAGCTGTTTCTCAATGACTTGCTGCAGACATTTCTGAGCTGATCAACACAAGGAAATCGAATGGATCTGGTACTCGACCTGCTGGCCACCGTGTCCCGTTGGAGCCGCAGCAACCTGTCGGAAATCTCCCTGGCATTGGTAGGCTGCCTGCTGGTGCTGTTTGGTGCCGACATCAAGGGCTGGGTCGACCAACGCCTGGGCAGCATCGCCGGCGCCTTGCGCGTCCCCTTGATCGCCCTGCTGTGCATGATCGGCAGCGGTGCCGCGCTGATCTATGCCACGCAATGGATCGTCAGGGGCTTGAGCCAGTTCAACAACTACAGCCTGGCGCCGGTGTTGTTGGTGGTGCTGGTGTTGATTGGCGTGGTGGCGGATCGGCGCTGATCCCCCAGACACCACAAAACAACTGTGGGAGCGAGCTTGCTCGCGATGGCGGTATAACAGTCAACATTGATGTTGGATGTCATGCCCTCATCGCGAGCAAGCTCGCTCCCACAGTTTTTACCGCCTGATGCTTACGCCACCTTTTCGAACTTCAAATCCCAAACCCCATGCCCCAGCCGTTCGCCACGGCGCTCGAACTTGGTGATCGGCCGTTCGGCCGGACGGGGCACGCACTTGCCGTCTTCGGCCAGGTTGCGATAGCCCGGGGCGACGTTCATCACTTCCAGCATGTACTCGGCGTAGGGTTCCCAGTCGGTGGCCATGTGCAGCACACCGCCGACCTTCAACTTGCTGCGCACCAGTTCAGCGAACGACGCCTGGACGATACGGCGCTTGTGGTGCCGGCTTTTGTGCCAAGGGTCCGGGAAGAACAGCATCAGCCGGTCGAGACTGTTGTCGGCCACGCAGCGGTTGAGCACTTCGATGGCGTCGCAATCGTAGACTCGCAGGTTGGTCAGCCCTTGGGTCAACACCCCGTTGAGCAGCGCGCCGACGCCGGGACGGTGGACTTCCACCCCGATGAAATCCTGCTCCGGCGAAGCGGCGGCCATTTCCAGCAACGAGTGGCCCATGCCGAAGCCGATTTCCAGCGAGCGCGGGGCCGAGCGGCCGAACACCTGGTCAAAATCCACCGGCGCATCGGCCAGGGGCAGGACAAACAGCGGCGCGCCCTGCTCCAGGCCACGCTGCTGGCCTTCGGTCATGCGCCCGGCGCGCATCACGAAACTCTTGATGCGGCGGTGCTGGCGCTCTTCGCCTTCTTCCGGCAGGACCGGCGTGTCGTTCGATTCAGTCATCAATGGCTCTTACTTGATCAGACCATCCAGCGGCGAGGAGGCGCTGGCGTAGAGTTTTTTCGGCATGCGGCCGGCCAGGTACGCCAGGCGACCGGCGACGATGGCGTGTTTCATGGCTTCGGCCATCAGGACCGGCTGCTGGGCGTGGGCGATGGCCGAGTTCATCAGCACCGCCTCGCAACCCAGCTCCATGGCGATAGTGGCGTCGGAGGCGGTGCCGACACCGGCATCCACCAACACCGGGATCTTGGCTTCTTCCAGGATGATCTGCAGGTTGTACGGGTTGCAGATCCCCAGGCCGGTACCGATCAGGCCGGCCAGCGGCATGACCGCGATGCAGCCGATTTCCGCCAGTTGACGGGCAATGATCGGGTCATCGCTGGTGTAGACCATCACGTCGAAACCTTCCTTGACCAGGGTTTCGGCGGCCTTGAGGGTTTCGATCACGTTGGGGAACAAGGTTTTCTGGTCCGCCAGCACTTCCAGCTTCACCAGGTTGTGGCCATCGAGCAGCTCACGGGCCAGGCGACAGGTGCGCACGGCCTCGATGGCGTCGAAGCAACCGGCGGTGTTCGGCAGGATGGTGTAGCGATCCGGCGGCAGGATATCCAGCAGGTTCGGTTCGCCCGGGTTCTGGCCGATGTTGGTCCGGCGCACGGCGACGGTCACGATCTCGGCGCCCGAGGCCTCGATGGCCAGGCGGGTTTCTTCCATGTCGCGGTATTTGCCGGTGCCTACCAGCAAGCGCGACTGGTAGGTACGACCGGCCAGGACGAAGGGCTTGTCGCTACGAACGATGCTCATGGGAAATCCTCTGTTGGGGTGAGGTTCTTGCGAAATGCTGCGAAACCGAGGCGACTAGCCGCCACCGATGGCGTGGACCACTTCGACCGAATCGCCGTCGTTCAACGTGGTTTCGGCGTGCTGGCTGCGCGGGACGATATCCAGATTGAGCTCCACCGCGACGCGACGTCCAGCGAGTTCCAGACGGGTCAGCAGGGCCGCAACGGTTTCACCGTCGGGCAGTTCAAGGGGTTCGCCGTTCAACTGAATGCGCATGCCGGATGCCGCCATCATTTTTAGGGGCTGGCATTCTAGCCCGATCAGTCAGGGCGACCCAAGCCATTCGTCATGAAATGGACTGCCCGGTCAGCCCAGCCGCCAGGCGGCAAGCCCCAGGCACAGCCAACCGATCAGGAACGCCACGCCGCCCAACGGGGTGATGATGCCCAGCTTGCTGATGCCGGTCAGGGTCAACAGATACAGGCTGCCGGAGAACAACAGGATGCCGATGACAAAGGAGATCCCGGCCCAGGTGACGATCCGCCCGGGAATGTGCGTGGCCAGCAGCGCAACGCCCAGCAACGCCAGGGTGTGCACCAGTTGGTAGGTGACGCCGGTGTGGAAAATCGCCAGGTAATCGGCGCTCAGGCGATTTTTCAGGCCATGGGCGGCAAATGCCCCCAGCGCCACGCCCGTAAAACCAAAAAAAGCCGCCAGCATCAGAAAGCTACGCAACATGGGAACTCCAGTCAGACTCGGTGGACAGGGTCTGTATAATGGCCCGCTCGACGGGTTCGGCCAAGCCATCTCTATGCTGCGTTTATTGTTTCGACGATTCCTTAAAGCCCTGCTCTGGTTCGCCGTCGGCAGCGTCGTGCTGGTGCTGCTGTTTCGCGTGGTGCCGCCGCCGTTCACGGCGCTGATGATCGAGCGCAAGGTTGAATCCTGGTTCGGCGGTGAGCCGATCGACCTGCAACGCACCTGGCAGCCTTGGGACCGGATTTCCGACAGCCTCAAGGTGGCGGTGATCGCCGGTGAAGATCAGAAATTCCCCGAGCACTGGGGCTTCGACATTGGCGCGATCCAGGCCGCCTTCGCTCACAATGGGCGTGGCGGTTCGATTCGCGGCGCCAGCACCCTCAGCCAGCAAGTGTCCAAGAACCTGTTCCTGTGGTCGGGCCGCAGTTGGCTGCGCAAAGGCCTGGAGGCCTGGTTCACCGCGCTGATCGAAGTGCTCTGGCCCAAGCAGCGGATCCTTGAGGTGTACCTCAACAGCGTCGAGTGGGATGACGGTGTGTTCGGGGCGGAAGCCGCAGCACGCCATCACTTCCGCACCAGCGCCGACGCCTTGTCCCGGCAACAGGCCAGCCTGCTGGCGGCGGTATTGCCCAACCCGCGGAAATGGAGCGCCAGCCGGCCGAGCCCCTATGTGCTACGGCGGGCGGGCTGGATTCGCCAGCAGATGAGCCAGCTGGGAGGTGACAGCTACCTGCTGGAGCTCGATCGTTCGCGGCGAGCGCCTTGGGCGCAGTAGCGCAGACACTGAAAAATCCCTGTGGGAGCGAGCTTGCTCGCGATGGCGGTTCGACAGCCACCATTGATGTTGAATGTAATGGCCTCATCGCGAGCAAGCTCGCTCCCACAGGGTCGGCAGTGAATTCAAATCATTGGCACAGACAAAAACGCCCCGATCATCGCTGATCGGGGCGTTTCTATGGCTGCTATCGCAGGTCAAGCCGCAATCGACACCTTGAGCTTGTTCATCGCGCTCTTCTCGAGCTGGCGAATCCGCTCGGCCGACACGTTGTACTTCTGCGCCAGGTCGTGCAGCGTGGCTTTTTCCTCGGCCAGCCAGCGCTGGTAGAGGATGTCGCGGCTGCGTTCGTCCAGCACTTCCAGGGCTTCGTGCAGGTTGGTGTTGGAGTTGTCGCTCCAGTCGGCGTCTTCCAGTTGACGCGCCGGGTCATACCGGTGGTCTTCCAGGTAGTTGGCCGGCGATTGGAAAGCGCTGTCGTCATCCGCTTCGGCGGCCGGGTCGAAGGCCATGTCATGGCCGGTCAGGCGGCTTTCCATCTCGCGTACTTCCCGGGGTTCTACGCCCAGGCTTTCAGCCACGCGGTGGACTTCTTCGTTGTTCAGCCAGGCCAGACGCTTCTTCTGGCTGCGCAGGTTGAAGAAGAGCTTGCGCTGGGCCTTGGTGGTCGCGACTTTCACGATGCGCCAGTTGCGCAGGATGAACTCGTGGATTTCCGCCTTGATCCAGTGCACGGCGAACGACACCAGGCGCACACCCATTTCCGGGTTGAAGCGCTTGACCGCCTTCATCAGGCCGACGTTGCCTTCCTGGATCAGGTCGGCCTGGGCCAGCCCGTAGCCGGAATAGCTGCGGGCGATATGTACGACAAAACGCAGGTGGGCGAGCACCATCTGCCGAGCCGCCTCAAGATCCTGCTCATAATAGAGACTCTCGGCCAGTTCACGCTCCTGCTCGGGCGTCAGCAAGGGGATGCTGTTCACCGTGTGCACATAGGCCTCCAGGTTCGCACCCGGGACCAGAGCATAAGCAGGTTGCAAAGAAGTGGTCATACGAAAAAACCTCCGACTCACATAACTCGTGCAGTTCAGCACTGCGAAAATTGACCGGGAACCCTAAGACAAGTTCCCACAAAAACCGAAAGGTCAATACGCGCAAAAAACACTATTTTGGCGCAAGCTCACGCAAGTGGCGTGCGACCGCAATCCATGCACCGATATAACCCAACAGCACCGCGCCAAGCAAGAGCGACAGACCGTCGGCGACTGGCACTCCGGCCAGCGCAAAATCACTGCCGTACAAACCGGCCAGCCCCACTACCGCATCGTTCAGCCAGTCCAGGCCAAACGCCAATACGCCCCAGGACAGAATCCCCGCACCGAAGCCATACAGCGCCCCCATATAAAGGAAGGGCCTGCGTACATAACTGTCCGTGCCGCCCACGAGTTTAATCACTTCTATCTCGGTGCGGCGGTTTTCAATATGAAGACGAATGGTATTGCCTATCACCAAAAGTAATGCAGAAACCAGCAGCACCGTCAGACCGAAGACAAACCGGTCGCCGAGCTTGAGGATCGCCGCAAGACGCTCGACCCAGACTAGATCAAGTTGCGCCTGTTGTACCTTCGGCAACTCGGAAAGTCTTTGTCTTAATGCTTCAAGGGCGGGCTTGTCGACCTCGTTCGGCGTCACCAGCACCACGCCCGGCAGCGGGTTCTCCGGCAGCTCCTTGAGCGCGTCGCCCAGGCCGGACTGTTGCTGGAACTCTTCCAGCGCCTGCTCGCGGCCGATGTACTCGGCTTCGGCCACACCCGGCATCGCCTTGATCTGCTCACCCAATGCCTGGCCTTCGGCGGGACTGGCGTCCATCTGCAGGTACAGGGAAATCTGCGCCGCGCGCTGCCAGGAGCCGCCCAGGCGCTCCACATTACTCAGCAATAATGACAGGCCCATGGGCAGGCTCAAGGCAACCGCCATCACCATGCAGGTAAAAAAGCTGCCGATGGGCTGCTTGCCCAGGCGCCGCAGGCTGTCCAGCAGGCTGGCGCGATGGCTTTCGATCCAGGCGCGCAGCAGCGTGGCGAAGTCCGGGCCGTCGTCATCGTCGCGCTTTTTCTTTTGCGGCTGCGGATCAGAGGCCTTCGGGGCCACGCGTTCGGCCACTTTCGGGCTGCGAGTAGCACTCATACGCCAGCCTCCCCGTCACCAATCAGGCGTCCACGCTGCAAGGTGAGCATGCGGTGACGCATGCGGGCGATCAGGGCCAGGTCGTGACTGGCGATCAGCACGCTGGTGCCCAGGCGGTTGATGTCTTCGAACACGCCCATGATTTCCGCCGCCAGGCGCGGGTCGAGGTTACCGGTGGGCTCGTCCGCCAGCAGCAAGGCCGGGCGATGGACGATGGCGCGGGCGATGCCGACGCGTTGTTGCTGGCCGGTAGAGAGGTCGCCCGGGTACAGGTCGGTCTTGTCCGACAGGGCCACGCGCTCCAGGGCCGAGTCCACACGCTTGATGATTTCGGCCTTGGACAGGCCAAGGATCTGCAACGGCAGCGCCACGTTGTTGAACACCGTGCGGTCGAACAGCAACTGGTGATTCTGGAACACCACGCCGATCTGCCGCCGCAGGTAGGGGATCTGGGCATTGCTGATGGTGCTCAGGTCCTGGCCGGCCAGCAGCAGTTTGCCAGTGGAAGGCCGCTCCATCGCCAGCAAGAGGCGCAGCAAGGTGCTTTTACCGGCACCGGAATGGCCGGTGACAAACAGAAACTCGCCCCGACGGACCCGAAAGCTCAGCTCATGCAAGCCGACGTGACCGTTCGGATAGCGTTTACCGACCTGTTCGAAACGAATCATGAATGCTCCCGTTCGGCAAACAGTGCCTGGACAAAGGGCTCGGCTTCAAAGGTGCGCAAGTCGTCGATGCCTTCGCCCACGCCGATGTAGCGAATGGGCAGGCCGAACTGCTTGGCCAGGGCGAAAATCACCCCGCCCTTGGCGGTGCCGTCGAGCTTGGTCAGGGCCAGCCCGGTCAGTTCGACGGTCTGGTTGAATTGCTTGGCCTGGTTGATGGCGTTCTGGCCGGTACCGGCGTCCAGGACCAGCAGCACTTCGTGAGGCGCGTCGGCGTCGAGCTTGCCGATCACCCGGCGCACCTTCTTCAATTCTTCCATCAGGTTGTCTTTGGTGTGCAGGCGACCGGCGGTGTCGGCGATCAGCACATCGATGCCACGGGCCTTGGCTGCCTGCACGGCGTCGAAGATCACCGAAGCGGAGTCGGCGCCGGTGTGCTGGGCGATCACCGGGATCTTGTTGCGCTCGCCCCACACTTGCAGCTGTTCGACCGCGGCGGCGCGGAAGGTGTCGCCGGCGGCGAGCATGACTTTCTTGCCTTCGAGCTGCAGCTTCTTGGCCAGCTTGCCGATGGTGGTGGTCTTGCCGGCGCCATTGACGCCAACGACCAGGATCACGAACGGCTTGTTCTGCGAGGCGATCACCAGCGGCTTTTCCACCGGCTTGAGCAGGCTGGCCAGCTCGCCCTGCAGGGATTTGTACAGGGCGTCGGCGTCGGTCAGCTGCTTGCGCGCGACCTTCTGGGTCAGGCTCTGGATGATCACCGAGGTGGCCTCGACACCGACATCGGCGGTCAGCAGGCGGGTTTCGATGTCTTCCAGCAATTCGTCGTCGATGACTTTCTTGCCCAGGAACAGGCTGGCCATGCCTTCGCCGATGCTGGCGCTGGTCTTGGACAAGCCCTGCTTGAGGCGGGCGAAAAAGCCGACCTTGTTTTCCTCAGCGCTGCGGACGGGCTCGGCTTCCAGCACGGCAGGTGCCGGCCCGGGGGCGGCAGGCGCAACCACGGGTGCAACGACGGCGGCTGGCGGTTCAATGACAGCTTCGACGACCGGCGCCTCGACAACATGTGTCGGCGCTGGAATCGGCGGGGTGATATGGGGTGCCGTTTCCTCGACCAGCGCGACGGGCTCTTCCGCCACCGGCAAGGTCAGCCAGGGCGCTTGCTCGGCGTGCGGGGTCAGCGGCTGCTCGGCCATCGGCTCGGCAACGGGCTCAGGCTCGACCGGTTGCAGCACCGGCTCGGCGATCGGCAGGACAATGGGCGCCGCTTCTTCGGCCACTGCCTCGGCGGCGGGCTCAGGCAGCGCTTGTGGCTGTTCGACGACGGTATCCTGCGGCTTCTTGCGCAGCCATCCGAACAGGCCTTTTTTCTCGCCAGCCGCGGCTGGGGTCTTCTTGTCGTCGTTGGAACCAAACATGGAGGACGGCTATCTCACGGTAGCGAAGCGCCACGAGGGCGCCTCGGTGATAAATATTCAATGCTGAACAGACTGCGTTTCATCCAGCTTGTTCACGCGCAACATTTTGTCGAAGCGTCCCCAGGACGCCTCAAAGTCGATTTTTTCGAAGGACTGGTACGGCATCATCGGCGAAAACGCCGGGATCAACGAGCAAACCCAGGGTTTCTCCGCAGAACCCAGACAACCCCGGGCCGATAAAAGGCCCGATAGGCGTGGCCGCCAGTAAAACGGATCAGTATCCTAGCACCTCCTCGCCTGCCGAGGCTAAGACCTAGCAGGCAACCCAACAGGTTTAAACACGAATGAATGCTCTTGCCCGCCGCGCCGCAGGCCTGCTGCTCAGCACAGTTTGTCTGCCTCTTTCAGCCTTGGCTGCCGACCCACAACCCACCCATGAGTTCACCCTCGACAACGGCCTGAAGGTCGTCGTGCGCGAAGACCATCGTGCGCCGGTGGTGGTGTCCCAGGTCTGGTACAAGGTCGGTTCCAGCTACGAAACGCCAGGCCAGACCGGTTTGTCCCACGCCCTTGAGCACATGATGTTCAAGGGCAGTGAAAAAGTCGGCCCCGGCGAAGCGTCGCTGATCCTGCGCGACCTCGGTGCCGAAGAGAACGCCTTCACCAGCGACGACTTCACCGCCTACTACCAGGTGCTGGCCCGCGACCGCCTGGGCGTGGCCTTCGAACTGGAAGCCGACCGCATGGCCAGCCTGCGCCTGCCGCCGGAGGAGTTCAGCCGCGAGATCGAGGTGATCAAGGAAGAGCGCCGCATGCGCACCGACGACAAGCCCATGTCCAAGGCCTACGAGCGCTTCCAGGCCATGGCTTACCCGGCCAGCGGCTACCACACGCCGACCATCGGCTGGATGGCCGACCTGGACCGGATGACCGTCGAGGAACTGCGCCACTGGTACGAGTCCTGGTACACCCCGAACAACGCGACCCTGGTGGTGGTTGGCGACGTGACGCCGGAGGAGGTCAAGGCCCTGGCCCAGCGTTACTTCGGCCCGATTGCCCGGCGCGCGGTGCCGGTCGCGAAAATCCCCCTGGAACTGGCCGAACCCGGCGAACGCCAGATCACCCTGCATGTGCAGACCCAACTGCCCAGCGTGATGCTGGCCTTCAACGTGCCGAGCATCGCCACCGCGACGGACAAGGCGTCGGTCAACGCGCTGCGGCTGATCTCGGCCCTGCTGGACGGCGGCTACAGCGGCCGGATCCCGACCCAACTGGAGCGCGGCGAAGAATTAGTGTCCGGCGGCTCGTCGAGCTACGACGCCTTCACCCGCGGCGACTCGTTGTTCACCTTGTCGGCGACGCCCAACACGCAGAAAAACAAAACCCTCGCCCAGGCAGAAGCAGGTTTGTGGCGCTTGCTCGAGCAGTTGAAAACCACCGCCCCGACCGCCGAGGAACTGGAACGCGTACGCGCCCAGGTCATCGCCGGCCTGGTGTATGAGCGCGACTCGATCACCAGCCAGGCCACCGCCATTGGCCAGCTGGAAACCGTCGGCTTGTCCTGGAAGCTGATGGACACCGAACTCGCCGAACTGCAAAGCGTCACCCCGCAAGACATCCAGAAGGCAGCCCAGCTGTATTTCACCCGCTCGCGCCTGAGCGTTGCGCACGTCCTGCCCGAGGAGAAAGCTCATGAATGAGCGCAAATCATCGCGCCTGGCGCCGATCGGCCTGGTATTGATCGCCCTGGCCGGCGCCCTGGCCTTTTACCTGTCGCCGTCCAGCGACTCCAACGCCAGCCAGGCATTGGACAAGGCCAAGTCCGGCCACAAGCTGCAATCCTTGGCCGAACTGAACGACAAGGCGCCCAGTCGGCGCCAGCTCGACGTGCAAACCTGGACAACCGCTGACGGCGCCAAGGTGCTGTTCGTCGAAGCCCGGGAATTGCCAATGTTCGACCTGCGCCTGACCTTCGCCGCCGGCAGCAGTCAGGACGGCGACGCCCCCGGCCTCGCCCTGCTGACCAACGCCATGCTCAACGAAGGCGTGGCCGGCAAGGACGTCAGCGCCATCGCCCAAGGCTTCGAAAGCCTCGGCGCGGACTTCGGCAACGGCGCCTACCGGGACATGGCCGTGGCGTCCCTGCGCAGTCTCAGCGCAGTCGACAAGCGTGAGCCGGCATTGAAGCTGTTCGCCGAAGTCGTCGGCAAACCGACGTTCCCTGCCGACTCCTTCGCCCGGATCAAGAACCAGATGCTCGCCGGTTTCGAGTACCAGAAGCAGAACCCCGGCAAACTGGCGGGCCTGGAACTGATGAAGCGCCTGTACGGCGAGCATCCTTACGCCCACTCCAGCGACGGCACCGCCGAGAGCATTCCACCGATCACCCTGGCCCAGGCCCGGGCGTTCCATGCCAAGGCCTATGCCGCCGGCAACGCAGTGATCGCACTGGTGGGGGACTTGTCCCGCGCCGAAGCCGAAGCGATTGCCAACCAGGTGTCCGCCGCGCTGCCCAAAGGCCCGGCCCTGGCGAAAACCCCGCCACCGGTGGAACCGAAGGCGAGCATCGGCCACATCGAGTTCCCGTCCAAGCAGACCAACCTGATGCTCGCGCAACTGGGCATCGACCGCGACGATCCGGACTATGCCGCGGTGTCCCTGGGCAACCAGATCCTCGGCGGCGGTGGCTTCGGCACGCGGCTGATGACTGAGGTCCGCGAAAAACGCGGCCTGACCTACGGCGTGTATTCCGGCTTCACGGCGATGCAGGCCCGCGGCCCGTTCATGATCAACCTGCAGACCCGTGCCGAGATGAGCGAAGGCACCTTGAAACTGGTGCAGGACGTGTTCGCCGATTACCTCAAGAACGGCCCGACCCAGAAAGAACTCGATGACGCCAAGCGTGAGTTGGCGGGCAGCTTCCCGCTGTCCACCGCCAGCAATGCCGACATCGTCGGCCAGCTCGGCGCCATGGGGTTCTATGACTTGCCGCTCAGCTACCTGGAAGACTTCATGCGCCAGTCCCAGGAACTGACGGTCGAGCAGGTCAAGGCCGCACTGAACAAACACCTGAGCACCGATAAAATGGTCATCGTCACCGCTGGCCCGAGCGTGCCGCAAAAGCCGTTGCCGCCCCCTACTGACAAACCTGCCGAGCAACCGCTCGGGGTTCCGGAGCACTAATGGCCCGTCCATCGAATTCCAGCAAAAAACCCGTGCACAACGGTGTGAACCAGTTGCGCATCATCGGCGGCGAATGGCGCAGCCGGCGCCTGAGTTTCCCGGATGCCCCGGGGTTGCGCCCCACCCCGGACCGCGTGCGGGAAACCCTGTTCAACTGGCTCGCGCCCTACGTGGCAGGCGCCCGGGTGCTCGACCCGTTCGCCGGCAGCGGCGCGCTGTTTCTCGAGGCCCTGTCCCGTGGCGCCGCCATGGGCCAGGCGCTGGATGCCAGCAACCTGGCGGTCTCCAGCCTCAAGGAGCACCTGGGCACCCTGCGTTGCACCGTCGGTCAGGTGCAGACCGCCGACGCGCTGCGCTACCTGGACAGCCAACCGGCGACACCTTTCGACCTGGTGTTTCTGGACCCGCCTTTCAACCAGAACCTGTTGCCGACGGTCTGCGCCTTGCTCGAGGAGCGTCAGTGGCTGGCCGAGGATGCCTGGGTCTACACTGAAAGCGAGACTGCCCCGTCCAGCCTGGGCTTGCCGGGCAACTGGCGCTTGCACCGCGAGCAGAAATCCGGACGGGTGTACTACGCGTTGTGGCAGCGTTTGCCAAAGGACATTGGCTGAACGGCTGACCAGTGCATCGAGAATAATAATGATGTCCGCCGCATCCGAAGGTTTCGTCCCTGCCCCTGGCCTTGGCAACCCGCACCTGCAAACCTTGTGGGGCCCCTTGTGGCGCCGGACCACCCACATCGAGCGTCAACGCGAGCGCCTGTGGCTGGAAGACGGTGATTTCCTCGACCTCGACTGGCACGGCCCCCACAGCGCCGAGGCGCCGTTGGTGCTGGTGCTGCACGGGTTGACCGGCTCTTCCAACTCGCCTTACGTAGCCGGGTTGCAGCAGGCGCTCGGTCGCCAGGGCTGGGCCAGCGTGGCCTTGAACTGGCGCGGCTGCTCGGGCGAGCCGAACCTGTTGCCCCGCAGCTATCACTCGGGCGTCAGCGAAGACCTGGCCGCCGCCATTACCCACTTGCGCGCCAGGCGGCCCTTGGCGCCGCTGTTTGCGGTGGGTTATTCACTGGGCGGCAACGTGTTGCTCAAGCACTTGGGCGAGGCCGGCCGCGACAGCCAGTTGCAAGGGGCGGTGGCGGTCTCGGTACCGTTTCGCCTCGACCAGTGCGCCGACCGCATCGGCCAGGGATTTTCCAGGTTCTACCAGGCGCACTTCATGCGACAGATGGTGGCCTATGTGCGCAACAAGCAACGCCAGTTCCAGCACGACGGACGCCACGAAGGCCTGGCAACCCTGACGGCCCTTGGCCCGCTGGAAAACATGCGCACCTTCTGGGACTTTGACGGCCGGGTGACGGCGCCGCTGCACGGGTTCTCCGATGCCGCGGACTACTACCGCCGCGCCTCCAGCCGCTATTTCATGGCGGGCATCAGCACACCGACCCTGGTCATCCAGGCTGCCGACGATCCTTTTGTGTTTCCCCACAGCCTGCCCGAACCCGACGAATTATCCACCTCGACCCAACTTGAACTGCACGCCCGGGGCGGACATGTCGGGTTTGTCGACGGAACCCTGCGGCGCCCGGGGTATTACCTGGAGCGGCGGATTCCCGATTGGTTGGCCAGCCTGAGGCGCGGCTGACGATTCGCAGACAACACAAATCCCCTCTGGGAGTTGTTCACCAGTTCAGCGTTCGCCAGCAATCCCTGTGGGAGCGCTTGCTCGCGATAGCGGCGGGACAGCGACATTGAAGTTGCCTGGCACACCGTCATCGCGAGCAAGCTCGCTCCCACAATTTTTTTGGGGTGTTCACCGGTTCAGCGTTCGCCAGGAATCTCCTGTGGGAGCGAGCTTGCTCGCGA
>NZ_FMXV01000030.1:0-77258 GCF_900104425.1 Pseudomonas sp. NFACC13-1
ACTTAACTCATTGAATCTCAAGGAGTTTTCCGTTTCGACTGCGCCGGAAGTGGGGCGAATTATAGACTTCCAGAATCTGCCGTCAACCCTTAATTTCGCTTTTCTATCAATAAGTTGCGCAGCACCGGTAAACCCTGTCGCTTTTGCCCTTTTACACGCTCCTTTATATAGAAGAGAAGACTCACAGCACCCCAGCCTCTCTGAACGCCATGACCTCAGCTTCGTCCAACCCCAACACTCGCTGCAGCACCTCCAACGTATGCTCCCCTAATAAAGGAGGCGCATGGCGATATTCCACCGGCGTCTCGGACAGTCGAATCGGACTGGCCACCTGCGGCACTTTACCGGCCAGCAGGTGAGGCAGCTCCATCGCCAACCCACGTGCCTGTACCTGAGGATCGGCAAACACCTGGGCCAAGTCGTTGATAGGCCCACACGGCACACCGGCCTGCTCCAACTGAGTCACCCATTCGGCGGTGGTCTTGAACACCGTCGCCTGGCGAATCAACGGAATCAACACCGCCCGGTTCGCCACCCGCACCTTGTTAGTGGCAAAACGCGGATCATCAGCCCACTGCGGTTGACCGGCAACCTCAGCGAACTTTCGGAACTGGCCGTCATTACCCACCGTCAGGATAAAATCGCCATCAGCCGTAGGAAAATCCTGATAAGGCACGATGTTCGGATGAGCATTACCCAGCCGCTTCGGCGCGCTGCCCGTGGTCAGGTAGTTCATCGCCTGGTTGGCCAGGCAAGCCACTTGAACATCCAGCAGGGCCATATCGATGTGCTGCCCGCCGCCGGCATGATCACGATGGGCCAACGCCGCCAGAATGGCAGCGGTCGAATACAGCCCCGTGAGGATATCCGTCAACGCGACCCCTACCTTCACCGGCCCCGCACCCTCATCGCCTTCAGGGCGACCGGTCAGGCTCATCAAGCCCCCCAATCCCTGGATCATGAAGTCATACCCGGCGCGCTTGGCGTAAGGGCCGGTCTGGCCAAACCCGGTTATCGAGCAATAGATCAATTGCGGATTGATCGCCTTTAGCGAGTCATAATCCAAGCCATACGCCGCCAGGCCGCCCACCTTGAAGTTCTCGATCAGGATGTCGGACTTGGCCGCCAGCTCTCGCACCAGCCGCTGCCCCTCTGGTCGCGTGAAGTCGATGGTCACCGACTGTTTGTTGCGATTGGCTGAAAGATAATAAGCGGCTTCGGTCGTGTTCTCGCCTCGGGCATCCTTCAGGAAGGGCGGCCCCCAGGCACGCGTATCGTCACCATTGCCGGGACGCTCGACCTTGATGACATCAGCCCCCAGGTCCGCCAGGATCTGTCCGGCCCACGGCCCGGCCAATACCCTCGATAAATCCAATACCCGCAGATGCGAAAGCGCGCCCATGACCGTTCTCCTATTAGTAGAACGCCTGGATACCGGTTTGCGCACGCCCCAAAATCAGCGCATGCACATCGTGCGTGCCTTCATAGGTGTTTACGACTTCCAGGTTCACCAGATGACGCGCGATGCCGAACTCATCGGAAATACCGTTGCCGCCCAGCATGTCCCGCGCCATGCGGGCGATATCCAGAGACTTGCCGCAGGAGTTGCGCTTCATGATCGAGGTAATCTCGACCGCCGCCGTGCCCTCGTCTTTCATACGCCCCAGACGCAGACATCCCTGCAGGGCCAGCGTGATTTCAGTCTGCATATCGGCCAGTTTCTTCTGGATCAACTGATTCGCAGCGAGCGGGCGACCAAACTGCTGTCGGTCCAGCGTGTACTGGCGAGCGGTATGCCAGCAGAACTCAGCCGCCCCCAAGGCGCCCCAGGAGATGCCGTAGCGCGCCGAGTTCAGGCAAGTAAAGGGGCCCTTCAGGCCACGGACATCCGGGAAGATGTTCTCTTCCGGAACGAATACGTTATCCATGACGATTTCGCCAGTGATCGAGGCGCGCAGCCCGACCTTGCCATGGATGGCCGGCGCACTCAGCCCCTTCCAGCCTTTTTCGAGAACGAAGCCGCGGATGTCACCGGCGTCGTCCTTGCCCCAGACGACAAATACGTCAGCGATCGGGCTGTTGGTGATCCACATCTTGCTGCCCGTCAGGCTGTAGCCGCCTTCCACTTTGCGCGCACGAGTGATCATCGCACCCGGGTCGGAACCATGGTTCGGCTCAGTCAGACCAAAGCAGCCGATCCACTCACCCGACGCCAGCTTCGGCAAATACTTCTGTTTCTGCGCCTCAGTCCCGAATTCGTTGATCGGCACCATGACCAGCGAGGATTGCACGCTCATCATCGAGCGGTAACCGGAATCGACCCGCTCTACTTCACGAGCGATCAGGCCATAGCTGACGTAGTTCAACCCACTGCCGCCGTACTGTTCAGGAATGGTAGCCCCCAGCAGGCCGACTTCACCCATCTCGCGGAAAATCGCCGGGTCGGTTTTTTCATGACGGAACGCTTCCAGCACTCGTGGTGCGAGCTTCTGCTGGGCGAACTGCTCGGCAGTGTCGCGGATCATGCGTTCTTCTTCGGTGAGCTGCTGATCCAGCAACAACGGATCGATCCAGTTGAAGCTCGCTTTACCGGCCATGAAAGAGTCCTCGCCAATTGAATGAAAATCGTGGATTGATCCTAGGCGCGGTTTCCTACAAGGGCAAACGAGGATTACGCACTAACCTGTGCTAATTTCTCACTCCGTAAACGCTAAGAACCCCGTTTATATAGGTCTTGAGTGAGGCTTACGTACATGCGCCGTAAAATCCCCAGTACCGCCGCCCTGGTCAGTTTCGAGGCTGCCGCGCGCCATGAAAGCTTCACCAAGGCAGCGCAGGAGCTTTCTCTCACCCAAGGCGCTATCTGCCGACAGATCGCCAGCCTGGAGGACTTCCTCAGCGTGGAGCTTTTCCGACGCTCGCGCCGCGGCGTCAAACTGACCGAAGCCGGTCTTTCCTACAGCCGACGCGTTGCCACCCAACTGGATGCCGTCGAGCGCGACACACTTTCAGTGATGGGGCACACCGGCGCGAACGTGATCGAGCTGGCCGTGGTGCCGACCTTCGGCACCCAATGGTTGCTGCCACGCCTCAAGGACTTCCAGCAGCAGCATCCGGAAGTCACCGTCAACCTGACCAACCGCACGCGTCCCTTTCTCTTTGCCGATACGGAGTTTGACGCCGCCATCTATTTTGGCGATGCAGACTGGTCCGGTACCGAATCCCACAAGCTGATGGGCGAAAACCCGATGCCGGTATGCAGCCCCGCCTTGCTAGACGGTCGCAAGGGCTTGACCGCAGAGGAGATTGCCGATCTGCCCTTGCTGCAGCAGACCACTCGTCCATATGCGTGGCGCCAGTGGTTCAACGCCCAGAACCTGAATATCGCACGAGACCTGACAGGACCGCGTTATGAACTATTCTCCATGCTCGCCCAAGCGGCTATGCACGACATGGGTATCGCGCTGATTCCGCCCTTTTTGATTCAACGCGAACTGGCAGAGAAACGACTGGTCGTGGCCAACCGTAACGCGCTGTTAAGCATCAAGGCCTACTACCTGATGATTCCGGAGCGAAAAGTCGAATCCGCCTCCCTTCGAGCTTTTCGTGACTGGCTCGTGAAACAAGCAAATAATTATCTTATTGATTAATAAGGAAAAATCAAAAATAGACTCAGGTAGTAAACCAACAGAAGTCGCTACAGATATAAGTTTATGTCGCATTCAGTCAATCTGTTATCCAGCCCGTGCAGTAGTCTCCAAAGCGTCTAAATACATGGCTTCGAGCCATATCACCCAACACATCAGCGCTTATTCATCTGGCCGATGGGGAAAATTGTCAATTTGAACCTGAATCCTTGGAAAGCACGGCCCACAAGGGCTGCCGATCGATAATCGCGACATTCGGTCACAGGGTGACTTGTAGTTAATTTTCCGTCACCTGTCATAATCTCTTGAAGGGCTGAATTTTCGCCTGCAAAATGCCGCGCCCCGCCTGGTTTGGCGGGACCGTGCTGATCGGCCGCCCCAGCCGCACCATCCGAAGTGCCTGGGTTTACTCAATAAGATCACGCAGGAGATTTGACGTGCACATTGGTGTTCCCCTCGAAACCCAAACGGGTGAAACACGGGTTGCTGCTACCCCGGAAACCATCAAGAAGTTGATCGGCCAAGGCCATAAAGTCACTGTTCAAAGCGGCGCCGGTATCAAGGCCAGCGTTATCGACAGTGCCTATGAGGCAGCGGGCGCAACCATTGGCAGCGCCAGTGATGCATTCGGGGCCGAGCTGATCCTCAAGGTGGTGGCGCCCAGCGACAGCGAACTGACGCTGATCAAGAGCGGCACCGTTCTGGTGGGCATGCTCAATCCGTTCAACAACGAAACCATCGCCAAGCTGGCCGAGTGCGGCATTACCGCTTTCGCCCTTGAGGCCGCGCCACGTACTTCCCGAGCCCAGAGCCTGGATGTGCTGTCGTCTCAAGCGAACATCGCCGGTTACAAAGCCGTGTTGCTGGCCGCCCATTACTATCCGCGCTTCATGCCGATGCTGATGACTGCCGCGGGCACCGTGAAAGCGGCGCGCGTGCTGATTCTCGGCGCGGGCGTCGCCGGATTGCAGGCGATCGCCACGGCCAAGCGCCTGGGCGCGGTGATCGAGGCTTCGGATGTGCGCCCGGCGGTCAAGGAGCAAATCGAGTCCCTCGGCGCGAAGTTCGTCGATGTGCCTTACGAGACCGACGAAGAGCGTGAGTGCGCCGTCGGCGTCGGCGGTTATGCCCGGCCGATGCCGGCCAGCTGGATGCAGCGCCAGGCCCAAGCCGTGCACGAGCGCGCCAAACAGGCTGACATCGTCATCACCACCGCATTGATTCCGGGCCGCAAGGCACCGACGTTGCTGAGTGCCGAAACCGTCGCGCAGATGAAACCCGGCTCGGTGGTCATCGACCTCGCGGCAGCCCAGGGTGGTAACTGCCCGCTGACCGTGGCCGATCAGGTCGTGATCGAGAATGGTGTGACCATTTGCGGCCCGACCAACCTGGCCGGTGAAGTCGCGGCGGACGCTTCGGCGCTGTATGCCCGTAACCTGCTGGACTTCCTGAAGCTGGTCTTCACCAAGGAAGGTCAGTTCGACGTGAACCTGGAAGACGACATCGTCGCCGCGTGCCTGATGTGCCGCGACGGCCAAGTCATCCGCAAAAACGCCTAAGCAGGGATTCAGACAATGGAAGAGCTTATCTCCCCCGGTATCTACAACCTGATCATCTTCGTGCTGGCGATTTATGTCGGTTACCACGTGGTCTGGAACGTAACGCCCGCGCTGCACACACCGTTGATGGCGGTGACCAACGCCATTTCGGCGATCGTGATCGTCGGCGCCATGCTCGCCGCCGCGCTGACCGTGACTCCTTTGGGCAAGACCATGGGCACCCTCGCCGTGGCCCTGGCCGCGGTGAACGTCTTCGGTGGCTTCCTCGTGACGCGCCGCATGCTCGAGATGTTCAAGAAAAAAGCCCCGAAAGCCGTAAAAGAAGAGGCGCCCAAGTAATGAGCATGAACCTGGTAACGACGCTTTACCTGATCGCGTCGATCTGCTTCATCCAGGCCCTCAAAGGCCTGTCGCACCCCACCACCTCCCGCCGAGGCAACCTGTTCGGCATGCTCGGCATGGCATTGGCGGTGCTCACTACCGTAGGCCTCATTTATAAGCTCGGCGCTGAGCTGGCTACCGCCGGTATCGGCTACGTCATCGTCGGCCTGCTGGTTGGCGGTACCGCCGGCTCGATCATGGCCAAGCGCGTCGAAATGACCAAGATGCCGGAGCTGGTGGCGTTCATGCACAGCATGATCGGCCTGGCGGCGGTGTTCATTGCCATCGCGGCTGTCGTCGAGCCGCAATCCCTGGGCATCGTCAAGCAACTGGGGGATTCGATTCCGACCGGCAACCGTCTGGAGCTGTTCCTCGGCGCAGCCATTGGTGCAATCACCTTCTCCGGTTCGGTGATCGCGTTCGGCAAGCTTTCGGGCAAGTACAAGTTCCGCCTGTTCCAAGGCGCACCGGTACAGTTTGGTGGCCAGCACAAGCTCAACCTGATCCTGGGTCTGGCGACGCTGGGCCTGGGCCTGACCTTCATGTTCACCGGCAACCTCGGCGCGTTCGCCTTGATGCTGGCCCTGGCCTTTGTCCTGGGCGTGCTGATCATCATCCCGATCGGCGGCGCGGACATGCCGGTGGTGGTGTCGATGCTCAACAGTTATTCCGGTTGGGCCGCAGCGGGCATCGGCTTCTCGCTGAACAACTCGATGCTGATCATTGCCGGTTCTCTGGTGGGCTCGAGCGGTGCGATCCTCTCGTACATCATGTGCAAGGCGATGAACCGTTCGTTTTTCAACGTGCTGCTCGGCGGTTTCGGCAACAGCGCGGATGCGGCTGGCCCGGCCGGTTCGAAAGAAGCCCGCCCGGTGAAATCCGGCTCGGCTGACGACGCCACCTTCCTGCTGACCAACGCCGATACCGTGATCATCGTGCCGGGCTATGGCCTGGCGGTGGCCCGGGCGCAGCACGCGCTGAAAGAACTGACCGAGAAGCTGACCCACCACGGCGTGACCGTCAAATATGCGATCCACCCGGTGGCCGGTCGCATGCCCGGGCACATGAACGTCCTGCTGGCCGAAGCCGAAGTGCCTTACGACCAGGTGTTCGAAATGGAAGACATCAACTCCGAGTTTGGCCAGGCCGACGTGGTGCTGGTGCTGGGCGCCAACGACGTAGTCAACCCGGCGGCGAAGAACGATCCGAAGTCGCCGATTGCCGGCATGCCGATCCTCGAAGCGTTCAAGGCCAAGACCATCATTGTCAACAAACGCTCAATGGCCAGCGGCTATGCGGGCCTGGACAACGAGCTGTTCTATCTCGACAAGACCATGATGGTGTTCGGTGACGCCAAGAAGGTCATCGAAGACATGGTCAAAGCGGTGGAATAACCCTCGCCGCTTTACCCAAGACGCCCCGACCTGTCGGGGCGTTTTGATTTGTATCAAGGCAAAATATTACCGATCCGGTAATGATGTTTTGTCCGAAACGTCCGTAATAGACGCCTGAAATGCGACCTTTGTAGCGGGTCGGGCACAGCGCTAATTCACTAGACTGCGCATCTTGCTTTCCAGCCCGAGATAACCACCTATGTACCGTGATCGCATCCGCTTGCCTTCGTTATTGAATAAAGTGATGAGCGCTGCCGAAGCAGCCTTGTTGATTCAGGACGGCATGACCGTCGGCATGAGCGGCTTTACCCGCGCCGGAGAAGCGAAAGCGGTGCCCCACGCCCTGGCTGAACGCGCCAAGGTCACCCCGCTGAAAATCAGCCTGATGACCGGTGCGAGCCTGGGCAATGACCTCGACAAGGAGCTCACCGAAGCCGGTGTACTGGCGCGCCGCATGCCGTTCCAGGTCGACAGCACGCTGCGCAAGGCGATCAACGCGGGCGAGGTGATGTTCATCGATCAGCATCTCTCGGAAACTGTCGAGCAACTGCGCAACGGCCAGCTCAAGCTGCCCGATATTGCCGTGATCGAAGCCGTGGCCATTACCGAGCAAGGACATATCGTACCCACCACATCGGTGGGTAATTCAGCCAGCTTCGCCATTTTCGCCCGCCAAGTGATCGTCGAGATCAACCTGGCTCACAATCCGAATCTGGAAGGGCTGCACGACATCTATATCCCGACCTATCGCCCCACCCGTACACCC
Organism: Pseudomonas sp. NFACC13-1; assembly: GCF_900104425.1. Taxonomy (NCBI): domain Bacteria; kingdom Pseudomonadati; phylum Pseudomonadota; class Gammaproteobacteria; order Pseudomonadales; family Pseudomonadaceae; genus Pseudomonas; species Pseudomonas sp. NFACC13-1. The sequence goes on from NZ_FMXV01000030.1 coordinate 7,748, forward strand.
ATCCCCCTGGTGAAAGTCGACGACCGTATTGGCAGCCCCGCCATTGTGATCCCGCCGGAAAAAATCGCCGCCATTGTTATTACCAACCAAGGCGACTCGCCTTCGACCGTCGCGTCACCGGACAGCGACACCCAGGCCATTGCCGATCACCTGATCGATTTCTTCAAGCAGGAGGTTTCGGCCGGACGCATGACCAACAAGCTCGGGCCGTTGCAGGCCGGGATCGGCAACATCGCCAATGCCGTGATGTGCGGGCTGATCGATTCCCCGTTCGAAGACCTGACCATGTATTCCGAGGTTTTGCAGGACTCGACATTTGACCTGATCGACGCCGGCAAGCTGAGTTTCGCCTCCGGCAGTTCGATCACGCTGTCGGGTCGACGTAATGCCGATGTGTTTGGAAACCTGGAAAGGTACAAGGACAAGCTGGTCCTGCGCCCACAAGAGATCTCCAACCATCCCGAGGTCGTACGTCGCCTGGGCATCATCGCTATCAACACCGCGCTGGAGTTCGACTTGTACGGCAACGTCAATTCCACCCATGTCTGCGGCACGCGGATGATGAATGGCATCGGCGGCTCAGGGGATTTCGCCCGCAATGCCCACCTGGCGATTTTCGTCACGAAATCGATTGCCAAGGGTGGGGCCATTTCCAGCGTCGTGCCGATGGTCAGCCATGTGGACCATACCGAACATGACGTCGACATCCTGGTGACCGAGATCGGCCTGGCCGACCTGCGGGGCCTGGCACCCAGGGAGCGCGCGCGAGTGATCATCGACAATTGCGTACACCCCAATTACCACAAGGCCTTGAACGAGTATTTCGACGCCGCGTGCGCCTTGGGCGGGCATACCCCGCATATCCTGCGCGATGCACTGAGTTGGCACCTGAACCTCGAAGAAACCGGACGCATGTTGGCCGTCTGATACAGCTGGATCACCGTTATCGCAAATACAGTTTTGGTTGAAGCCCGTCATTCGAGCCAGGACCGACAAAAACTGTACTGCTGTACCGGTGTTTTCTTACAGTCTTTTCCCATGAAACAACGACGAACGCACTAAATTGCACCAATATCGTGCAGACAGGTACAGTTGCCTCAATATCGACCAGTACACCACTCTTTAACAGTTAACTGGTCTCTCACAATACAGGTGAACTGTATCTAGAGAGACTGGCCAAACGAGAGGATCATGGGCACCAGTCAAACCACTACCTAATCCCGCCACAAGCGGAAGGATGTCAACCATGGAACGTACACTCAGTTCCGAGCTGTTTTTCGAAGACAAAGCTGAAAAAAACCAGGCTTCCCTGCCTCTTCGCGTTATCGCCAACCTGATGTTGTGGCAGCGCCGCATCGCCAGCCGTCACCAACTGGCTCGTCTGGATTCGCGCCTGCTGGCTGATGCCGGTATCAGCGAAGCACAACGCTACGAAGAGCTGAGCAAGCCGTTCTGGCGCTAACTCAGCGTCGCTGGCCCTGACCCACCGGGTCCACCGCCAGCACCGAATTGAACAAACAAGACCCGTCGCGGGTAACCGCGACGGGTCTTGTCGTTTCCGGGCCCGATTTGACGAAAGCGCTGGAGACATAACACTTTTAGAAATGTATAAAACACACCAGTACAGTAAGCCGCTCCCCTGCCGTCAATGACTGTCGCAAGGGCTGTCAGCCAACGCGTTCCTGTCCTAATATCGAGCCGAACGTGGCGAAGCGAGTCGAACATGCGTCTCCTCTTCCAGCTACACGCACCGGCATCACCTCATCATTCAAGGAGTTTCATCATGATCCGTCTTCGCCTGCTCAGCGCAGCTGCCCTGCTGGCCGTAGCCGCCCACTCCAACGCCAGCAGCTTCATCGTCACCACCGACTCCATCGTCGGAGCACTCAAGGCCACTTCCGACGCGACCTCCGATGCAACCTCATCCCTGCGTGACAACAAGATCGTTCAAGCCGCCCGTGATGACGCCGCCAGCTTCGTCGCCAGCGAAGGCGCCATCCGTGGTGTGAAACTGGAAAGCGCCCTGGATTACATCCGCCAGCAGGCCCCACAGCTCAACGCCACAGATGCGCAATTGGCCCAGGCCATCCTGGTGATCTGATGCAACATGAAACATCGGGCACCAAATGGTGTTCCGATGTTTCAGTGCTGGCTCTGGCCCGCGGGTTTGCGCTAGCCTTCAAACTCGCCATCAACCGTCGAGTCCCATGCGTTTCTACTCAGATCTGTTCATCGCGTCGTTCTTCATCGTTTCTTGCTGGTCTGTTCCGGCCCATGCCTTCGATGTGTCCACCCAGCAAGTGGTGGTCAGCGGCTATGCCACGAGCATGGTGACCTCTGCGCCCTTCGACCATAAACTGATCGTCGCCGCTCACGATGACGCTGCGGCATTCGTCGCCAGCGACGGGCAACTGCGAGGTGCACAACTGGAATCGGCCCTGGATTACCTGCGCCGGACCCAGCCAAAACTTCACGTCAGCGACCTTGAACTGGCACAGGCAATTCTCGTCCAATAGCTATCCTTATTTTTCCGGAGTCGTTCCATGCGTAGCCCGCTGATTGCTGCCGCCCTAGGCCTGCTGGTGTTGGCCGATGTGGCCCAGGCACATACCCTGGTAGCCACCAGTAACATCATCGTTCGCGCTTCCCAGCGCACGATCGATTTCACTTCCGACACCACCACGTCCATCCGTGATTCGAAAATCGTCCGCGAAGCCCATGACGATGCAGCCAGTTTTGTCGCCAGCAATGGTGAAATTCGTGGCGCTCATCTCGAGGCCGCCTTCGACACCTTGCGCACCCGCGTGCCGGAAGCCCGCGACGCCAGTGACCAGGTTCTCGCCGAAGCCATCCTCGCATTGTGAGGCGGTTCGCCGCCTGGCTGGCGGCCGGGGTCTTGCTGCTCACGGGCAGCATGGCCCAGGCCGGCCTGCAATTGCACCTCAACGTCGAAGGCCTGAGCCCGGCGCAACAGCAGGCCAGCCAGGCGCTGCTCGACGAAGCCATGCAGGCCCTGCCGCCGCGCTTCATCGAGCGGCTGGACCGGCGCATCGATGTCGGCTGGACCAACCAGATGCCCGCCAATGCCTACGGCCAGGCCTCGCTGGTGTCGCAACTGGACCTCAATAGCAACCTGCTCGACAGCCTTGTCGACGGCAGCGCCGCGACACAAAAGACCCATCGCCCCCACGGCACCGTGCGCCGGGAAATGCTCGCCACGGTCCTGCATGAACTGACCCACATCTATGACCGCTCGCGTCTATGGCCAGAGACCGAACGCGCACTGATCCAGCGTTGCACCCGACGCAACAGCAGCGCCGGGTTGATCGGTCTTCCCGATGAATGCCGGGGCCAGAACGACCGCCGTTTCACCCTCAGCGATGATCCTCGCTTGCTGGACCTCGCCGGCTGGCCACAATACGTCGGCCGTCGCGGTGAACGGGAACAGCACAACCGCCAGGTCGCCCGCAGCCCGGATCTCTATGAAACGAGCAGCCCCAAGGAGTTCGTCGCGGTCAACATGGAGTACTTTCTCCTGGACTCCAGCTATGCCTGCCGACGCCCCGCCCTGTATCGCTATTACCAGGAACACTTCGGTTGGGCACCCGCCGCCAAGGACACCTGCGCCCAATCGTTCGCCTTCCTCAACGCCGGAAACGATTTCGCCAAGACACCGCTGGGCAAGGTCGATCCGGAACGGGTCTATGCCATCGATTACCTGCTGGCCGAGGCCAATCAGAACTGGGTGAGTCGCTGGGGCCACAGCATGCTCCGGCTGGTGATCTGCGCGCCGGGCCGCCCACGTGGCCCGGACTGCCGACTGGATCTGGACCAACACCTGGTGTTGTCATACCGCGCATTCGTGGGCGATGTGCAGCTGTCGAGCTGGGACGGGCTGGTCGGCAAATACCCATCGCGCCTGTTCGTATTGCCATTGGCCCAGGTGATCGACGAATACACCAAGACCGAACTGCGCAGCCTGGCATCGGTGCCGCTGAACCTGTCGCGCACCGAGATCGAGGAAACGGTCGAGCACGCCGCCGAAATGCACTGGAGCTACGACGGCAACTATTACTTCCTGTCCAATAACTGCGCCGTGGAGAGCTTGAAGCTGTTGCGCAGCGGCAGCAATAACGAGCAACTCAAGGGCCTGGACAGCATCATGCCCAACGGCCTGCTGGAGGTACTCAAGGGCCGGGGCCTGGCGGATACCAGCGTGCTGGATGATCCCAAGGAAGCCCTGCGGATGGGCTACCGCTTCGACTCATTCCGCGAGCGATACCAGGCGATGTTCGAGGTGCTGAAGAAGTATCTGCCGATCAAGCAGCAAACGGTGGAAGACTGGTTGGCACTCGACGCCGCCGAACGCCGCGTCTGGTTCGAACAGGCCGACCTGCGCACCAGCGCGGCGTTGTTGCTGCTGGAACAGGCCAGTTATCGCCGGCAATTGTTGTTGGCGCAGGATGAAGTCAAACAGCGCTACCTCGGCGCCCGTGAATTGCAGAACGGCGGTATGGAACGGGCCAATGCGACGCTGCAGCAGATCCTCGCCAACAGCGGTTTCCTGAGCCGTCCGGCCGAACTGTTGGGCAGCAGCGGCTACGGCTTGCCGCAACCCAGCGAGTGGCAACGCCTGGAATCGGAAAGCAGCTTACGGCAGAAACAACTGCAAACGCTGACAGGCGACCTGGACAAGGAAGTCCGGGCGCTGCTCGAGCCGAGCCGCGCAGCTGAAATTGCGGCGAGCGAGGCCAATGTGAAAGAAATTGGCGAGCATTTGCGCAAGCTGCACAAGGCCGGGGGCGGGTTGGAGTTGCCTTGACCCTGCAAAAAGCAGCGTCAAGACTGCTCCTGGTGGAATAAAAAAGGGCTCAGAACCCCGTTCTGAACCCTTTTTTGTGGCTGTCAGTTGAATCAAATCAACCGAGACGCGCCTTGCGCACACCATCGGCCAGGGCGGCACACAAGCTCAACACCCCATCAATTGCCTGCTCCGATGTTTCGGCGCTGGCGATATGGTCGATCAGCGCCGAGCCCACCACTACCCCATCGGCCAATCGTGCGATGGCGGCAGCCTGCTCTGGCGTGCGAATGCCAAAACCAATGCTGATGGGCAGATCGGTATGGCGACGCAGTCGCGCCACGGCTTCTTCCACATGCTCCAGCGTCGCGGCACCGGCACCGGTCACGCCCGCCACCGACACGTAGTACACAAAACCCGAACTGCCATTGAGCACCGTCGGCAAACGCACATCGTCGGTGGTCGGCGTCGTCAGGCGGATGAAGTCCAGGCCAGCCGCCTGGGCCGGTTCGCACAGTTCGCTGTTGTGCTCGGGCGGCATGTCCACAACGATCAGGCCATCGACACCGCAATCCAGCGCTTCGCCGATGAAACGTTGCACGCCATAACGGTGGATCGGGTTGAAGTAGCCCATCAGCACCAGCGGCGTATCGGTATTGTCCTTACGGAACTCGCGAACCATCTGCAGGGTTTTCGCCAGGTTCTGCTGGGCGCCCAAGGCACGAATATTCGCCAACTGGATCGCCGGGCCGTCGGCCATCGGGTCGGTGAACGGCATGCCCAACTCGATCACGTCGGCACCGGCCGCCGGCAGCCCCTTGAGAATCGCCAGCGACGTGTCGTAGTTCGGGTCGCCGGCCGTGACGAAAGTGACCAGGGCGGCGCGGTTCTGTTCCTTGAGTTCGGCAAAACGGATTTGCAGGCGGCTCATCAGTGTTTCTCCTGCTGGGACTGTTCCATGTGGTGCATCACGGTTTGCATGTCTTTGTCGCCACGGCCGGACAGGTTGACCACCATCAGGTGATCTTTCGGCAGGTTGGGTGCGCGCTTGAACACTTCCGCCAGGGCATGGGCGCTCTCCAGTGCAGGAATGATCCCTTCCAGGCGACAGCATTTGTGAAAGGCTTCCAGGGCTTCGGCGTCGGTCACCGAGGTGTACTGGACGCGACCGATGTCGTGCAACCAGGCATGTTCCGGGCCGATACCGGGGTAGTCGAGACCTGCGGAAATCGAATGGGCATCGATGATCTGGCCGTCGTCGTCCTGCAACAGGAAGGTGCGGTTGCCGTGCAGTACACCCGGAACGCCACCGTTCAGGCTCGCCGCATGCTTACCGGTCTCGATGCCATAACCGGCGGCTTCGACGCCGATGATCTCGACACTCTTGTCGTCCAGGAACGGGTGGAACAGGCCCATGGCGTTGGAGCCGCCGCCGATGCACGCCACCAGGCTATCCGGCAGGCGACCTTCCTGGGCTTGCAGTTGATCGCGGGTTTCCTTGCCGATCACGGCCTGGAAGTCGCGCACCATGGCCGGATACGGATGCGGGCCAGCCACGGTGCCGATCAGGTAGAACGTGCTGTCGACGTTGGTGACCCAGTCGCGCAGGGCCTCGTTCATCGCGTCCTTCAGCGTGCCGGTACCGGCGACCACCGGGATCACTTCGGCACCCAGCAGCTTCATGCGGAACACGTTGGCCTGCTGGCGTTCGATGTCGGTGGTGCCCATGTAGATCACGCAATCCAGACCGAAACGCGCGGCCACGGTGGCAGTGGCCACGCCGTGCATGCCGGCGCCGGTCTCGGCGATGATGCGTTTTTTGCCCATGCGCCGCGCCAGCAGGATCTGGCCGATGCAGTTGTTGATCTTGTGCGCGCCGGTGTGGTTCAGCTCTTCACGCTTGAGATAGATCTTGGCGCCGCCGCAGTATTCGGTCAGGCGCTCGGCGAAGTAGAGCGGGCTTGGGCGACCGACGTAGTCGCGCTGGAAGTAGGCCAACTCCTCAATGAAGGCCGGATCTTCCTTCGCCACTTCGTATTCACGGGCCAGATCAAGGATCAGCGGCATCAAGGTCTCGGCCACATAGCGGCCGCCGAATGCACCGAACAGGCCGTTGGCGTCGGGGCCGCTGCGCAGGTTGAAAGGGGTCGTAGGCTGGGTCATCGGGCGCTCCAGGCAAATGCGTTGAAAGACGATGAGGTTCACTCTACCCCTGACATCCCCCAGTGAAAACCGATAAGATCGCCACAACCTGTCAGGAAAACTCACAGATAAGATGAGCCACGATCTTCCTCCTCTCAACGCCTTGCGCGCCTTCGAGGCTACCGCCCGCCTGAACAGCGTAAGCCAGGCGGCCGAACAGCTGCATGTCACCCATGGGGCCGTGAGTCGACAGCTGAAGGTGCTGGAAGAGCATTTGGGCGTCAGCTTGTTCATCAAGGACGGGCGCGGCCTGAAACTCACAGATGCCGGCTTGCGCCTGCGGGACGTCAGCGCCGATGCGTTCGAGCGGTTGCGCGGTGTTTGCGCGGAGCTCATGCAAAGCACGGCAGATGCCCCGTTTGTCCTGGGCTGCTCGGGAAGCCTGCTGGCGCGCTGGTTCATTCCCCGCCTGGGCAGGCTCAACGCCGACCTGCCGGATTTGCGCCTGCACCTGTCCGCCGGCGAAGGCGATCTGGACCCCAGGCGACCGGGGCTGGATGCCTTGCTGATATTCGCCGAGCCGCCATGGCCGGCCGACATGCAGGTGTACGAACTGGTGAGCGAGCGGATCGGCCCGGTGATGAGCCCCCACTACGCCGGATTCGCGCGCCTGCAAGCCGCACCGGCCAGCGCGCTGCTGAACGAGCCGTTACTGCACACCACGTCCCGCCCCCAGGCCTGGCCGACCTGGGCACGACAAAACGCCCTCGAACCCCAGGCACTGAAGTTCGGGCAAGGATTCGAGCATTTGTATTATTTGCTGGAGGCCGCCGTAGCGGGGTTAGGCGTGGCGATCGCGCCCCAGCCGCTGGTGGCCGAGGACGTACGCGCCGGTCGCCTGGTCGCGCCATGGGGCTTCGATGAAACCGCTGCGCGACTGGCGTTGTGGCTGCCCAAGCGCGCCGCAGACGGGCGCGCCAGGCAATTGGCCCAGTGGCTCAGGCATGAGCTGAGCCTACCGACTCAGTCACCGCGCTTGCACAGCAGGTAAGCGGCCAGCAGACCCAGCGCACCGACTGCGACACCGGCCGTGGTCCATGGATGTTCCTGCGCGTAGTCGCGTGTGGCGATCCCGGTTTCACGGGTTTTCACCTTGACCTCTTCATAGGCATCGCTGAGCAGATGACGAGAATGTTTCAGCGCGTTCTCGGCATTGGCCTTGAGCGACTTGAGGGTCTTACGCGACTCGTCCGAAGCGTCGTCCTTCAGGCTTTCCAACGACTTGAGCAGACTCTCGATCTCCGCTTCCATGCTTTGCAACGAGGCTTTGCGTAACGAATTGCTGGCCATGGTGGCTCTCTCCTGCAGTGGTTGAGTGGCGTGTGTGAATTGGGACTCCAGTCGTTTCTGAAAGTGCAGTAAATCTGAACTTCAGCGCGCGAACGACGACACACGTAAGGCGAAAAATCGCTGCTAGGCTGTTAAACACAACCAAGGAGAATCCCCATGAGTGATCATCACACTTACAAGAAAGTCGAGCTGGTCGGCTCCTCTCCCACCAGCATTGAAGACGCCATCAACAATGCCCTGGCCGAGGCCAGCAAAAGCCTCAAGCACCTGGAATGGTTCGAAGTCACGGAAACCCGCGGCCACATCGAAAATGGCCGGGCCGCGCACTTTCAAGTGACCATCAAAGTCGGGTTCCGGATAGCCAATAGCTGAGGTTCTTTTGAACTTGCACGCTGGCGGAGTGCCATAGGGAGTGGCGATGCGCTATGGTTTGCGCATTACGTTTTTCCAATACCTGCCCTATTTGATCCGACCAAGGAGTGCGAGCGATGAAAAAGTTGATGGTGGCCCTGGGTTTGCTGAGCCTTACCGGTGGTGCGTTTGCGGCCGGTAAGCCCTGCGAAGAGCTGAAAAGCGAGATCGCAGCGAAGCTGGACGCCAAGGGCGTGTCAGGTTATTCGCTGGAAATCGTCGATAAAGGCACAGCGACTGACGGAAAAGTCGTCGGCAAATGTGAGGGCGGCGCGAAAGAAATCATCTATAAAAAATGATTCTTTTCGAACATCAAAGCCGACGCATTGCGTCGGCTTTTTCATGGGCGTCATTCAGCCTTTCATGACCTGCGCCAGCAACTTGTAGGAGTGCAAGCGATCGGCATGTTCATACAGGTCACTGGTGAAAATCAGCTCATCGGCCTGGGTTTGCTCGATCAATACTTGCAGCTTGGCGCGAATCTTCTGCGGACCGCCGACCATGGCCAGGCCCAGGAAATCGCCAACCGCCTCTTTCTCATGGGGCAACCACAGACCGTTCATGGTTTCCACCGGCGGACGCTGCACCAGGCTCTGGCCACGCATCAGCGCCAGGATCCGCTGGTACACCGACGTTGCCAGGTAATCGGCCTGTTCATCGGTATCCGCCGCGACCAGCGGTACACCGAGCATCACATAAGGCTTGTCGAGCACCGCCGACGGTTTGAAGTGGTTACGGTAGATGCGAATCGCCTCGTGCATGAAGCGTGGTGCGAAATGGGAGGCGAATGCGTAGGGCAAACCGCGCTCACCGGCCAATTGCGCACTGAACAGGCTCGAACCCAGCAGCCATACCGGCACGTTGGTCCCGGTGCCGGGCATGGCGATGATGCGTTGATCCGGGGTACGCGGGCCGAGATAGCGCATCAGTTCGGCCACGTCCTCGGGGAAATCGTCCGCACTGCCGGAACGCTCGCGACGCAACGCCCGCGCGGTCATCTGGTCGGAACCTGGCGCACGTCCCAGGCCCAAATCGATACGACCCGGGTAGAGACTTTCCAGCGTGCCGAACTGTTCGGCAATGATCAACGGCGCGTGATTGGGCAGCATGACGCCGCCGGAGCCGACGCGAATGGTCGAAGTGCCCCCCGCCAGATAGCCCAGCAGCACTGCCGTCGCCGAACTGGCGATACCGTCCATGTTGTGGTGTTCGGCCACCCAGAAGCGGGTGTAGCCGTATTTTTCCACGTGCTGCGCCAGGTCCAGCGAGTTGCGCAGGGACTGGGCGGCATTGCCATCGGCGCGGACAGGCACCAGGTCGAGGGTTGAGAATTTCACGTCGGACAGCTGTTTCATGGGCCGGGATCTCCAACGGCGTTCCGGGCTTTTCCTATGGGCAAAAGCCTGCCGTTTCTATAGGTGTGTTCCATGCAATGTGGGCATATACCCGAGTTTCAATAGCAGAGACGAAATTTCCTACTAAATTCGTCGGCTAATCGACAGGGTGAACTTTTACGGGCGGTCTATCCTCACAACCCAGACAGTTAAAAAACACCCAGGCGCGGCTTTCGCGCCGAATCTTCAGGAGGCAGACATGGCTATCATCAAGAAAGCATCGGCTCATTGGGAAGGTGACCTGAAAACCGGCATCGGCTCCATCTCCACGGAAACCGGTGTGTTGCGCGAAGCGCCCTATGGCTTCAAGGCACGATTCGAAGGCGGCAAGGGTACCAACCCCGAGGAGTTGATCGGCGCGGCCCATGCCGGCTGCTTTTCCATGGCCTTTTCGATGATCCTCGGCGATGCCGGGCTCAAGGCCGACAGCATCGACACCAACGCCGAAGTGACCCTGGACCAGGTCGAGGGCGGTTTTGCGATCACAGCGGTCAAGCTGGTGCTCAAGGCGAAAATCCCCGGTGCCAGCCAGGCGCAATTCGATGAACTGAGCAAGAAGGCCAAGGAAGGGTGCCCGGTTTCCAAGGTGCTGAACGCCAACATCACCCTGGATGCGACGCTGGTGAGCTGACGCATGAAAGGATCGCAGCCTTTGCCGACGCTGGCGAAGGCTGCGATTTATTGAATGCGGTCGAGCTGTTTACCCCGGCGCAATTATGGTCGAATGAAGCCCGCAGTTTCAGCGCACAGGCAGTGCGCGCTGCCATGAGGAATTCGAACATGAAACGATCAGCCCTGGTGGTCATCGGCTGTGCATTCGCGACATCAGCCCTTGCCGCACCCAAATCCTGTGAAGAGCTGAAAGCGGAAATCGAAGCGAAGATCCAGGCCAATAACGTATCGTCCTACACGCTGGAAATCGTCACAAATGATGAAGTCCACGACCAGAACATGGTGGTGGGCACTTGCGAAAACGGCACGAAGAAAATCATCTACCAGAAGAACGACCGCTAAGAGGTCCTATGGCATGCAGCGGGCTTGTCGGTCTTCGGCAACGACTTCTCGCTTGGCGTCATAAAGTCGGGCGCTTGGGGTGTATGCCAGGTTACGCGCCTCCAGGCGATAGCGCTGGCCGGCCATGAAATGATCGTATCGCACGGTCAGATAACACAGTCGTTCTTGCGGCTCGCTCATCAAACCCAGCCCACCGCCACCAAATACCTCGAAGTCGAAGCGTACTTCCAATTCATGGCTACCCGGCGAAACCTGGAAGAAGCGTCCGTCTCGCAGCCTCTGGCCATCCAGCTTTTCAGCCATCAGAACCTTGCCTCCCGGCGTAGGCGTCGCGAAATCGACCCAGGCCATGTTCGGATCGACCGATGGCAACGGGGTCGCTGTGCAACCGCCCATGGCAACGGAGACCATTAACAACATGTGAAGGCGCATGGTGAGTTTCCTGAATAATCAGGTCTTGAGCATAACGCCGATCAACTTTGCTGGCAGCCCGCCGGTGTACCCTGCCCCACTACTTTGCGCTGCTGATCGTAAAGCTTGGCCCACGGTCGGAAACCAATGCTGCCGGCCTGTAGCTGGTAACGTTGGCCGGCATTGAAGTCCTTGAATGTCAGGTTCAACCGGCAATCGCGCCACAGCGGCTCGGCATCGGGGCCGATGTTGCCGGGCTCGACGGCAAATTGATAACGCACCGTCAGCTCGTGGCTGCCGGGTTGAACTTCGAAATAACGCCGGTCAATGGACATCTTGTCATCGACTTCCAGCGCTTGTAGCGCGGTGTCCTGCTGGTTTCCCAGGTCGATCCACGCTTGGGAGGGATCAGGATCAGGCAAACCGGCGCAACCGGTCAGCAGCAACAGGCCACTCGTCAGCATCAACACGCGCATAGCGAAGCTCCAGGCAAGCGAGATAGTCTGTGGGCAGACTTCCCAGGGTGATTCCAATTGATCAGGCCGCGTTCAAGCCATCGGTTACTCGACCGTGTTTTCCAGATTTTGTTTCCAGGCCTCCTGCTTTTGTTACTGAACGGTTGCAGTAGCGTCGGTTACTACAGCCAGCTCGTCGGCGGACAGCTGCGGTTGTTACAGGCCCGAGAGCCTATCGACCAAGTCATCGCCGACCCCGCTCGTGATACCCAACTCAAGGCACACCTGGCCAAGGCGCGCGAGGCACGGACGTTTGCCAGCGACCACCTGCATTTACCGGACAATCGAAGCTATCGCCTGTATGCGGATATAGGCCGGCCATTCGTAGTCTGGAATGTCTTTGCCACGCCAGAATTTTCCCTGGCGCCGCAGAATCATTGTTTCCCCATAGCCGGTTGCGTGGCTTATCGCGGTTATTACAGCCAGGGCGCCGCCCGTGGCGAGGCCGCGTTGCAGCGCTTGCAGGGCATGGACGTGGCGATTGGCGGTGTAGAGGCCTATTCGACGCTGGGCTGGTTCAACGATCCGATCCTGAGCTCGATGATGCACTGGGGCGACGAACGCCTGGCGACGCTGATCTTTCATGAACTGGCGCACCAGCGGTTTTATGTAAAGGACGACACCGAATTCAATGAATCCTTCGCCACCTTCGTTGAACAGGAAGGCACCCGGCAATGGCGTGCCAGTCGTGGGCTGGCGCCGGGCAATGGCAAGCAGGTGCGCCAGCGCGACCAGTTCATCCAACTGATCCTCGACACCCGCCAGCGCCTGGAAACCCTCTACGCCCAGCCCCTGACAGTCGAACAGATGCGCCAACGCAAAGCGGCGGAATTCGAGCGCCTGCGTGCCGACTATGTGCAAATGCGCGACACCCAGTGGGCGGGCGACAAACGCTACGACGCCTGGGTCTACGCGCCCCTGAACAATGCGCGACTATTGCCGTTCGGGCTGTACGACCAGTGGGTGCCGGCGTTTGCGGCGCTATTCAGGCGCGAGGGCGGTGATTGGGTTGCCTTTTATGCGGCGGTGGAAAAGCTGGGCGAATTGCCGATCGAAGCGCGCAAGGCGGCCTTGAAGGGCTTGGCGCAGCCGAAGACTTCCGCTGACTAGGCGGACGTCATCGCGAGCAAGCTCGCTCCCACATTGGATCTGCGTCAAGCCTGATGGCATGCATAGCGACGAACACGTGTGGGAGCGAGCTTGCTCGCGATGACGACAGTACCGACACCATTGAAGCAAGCTGACCCACCGCTATCGCGAGCAAGCTCCATACATTGGATGCCTGGCCACAGCCAGCAACCCCGCACAAAAAAGGGCATACCGACTCATCGATATGCCCTTTTGATTGCCGCTTTCTTTCCCCCGGCCGAGGTACTCGTAGCAATTATGGGTTGACGCTTTCTTTCAAGGACTTGCCTGGTTTGAAGGCAACGGTGTTGCTGGCCTTGATCTTCACCGGTTCACCGGTCTGTGGGTTTTTGCCAGTGCGGGCGCCGCGGTGGCGTTGCAGGAAAGTGCCGAAGCCCACCAGGGTAACGCTGTCCTTGCGGTGCAGGGCGCCGGTGATTTCTTCCAGGACGGCGTTGAGGACGCGGTTGGCTTGTTCTTTGGTGAGGTCTGCTTTTTCCGCAATAGCGGCGGCGAGTTCTGGTTTACGCATGAATGAAGCCCCTTTGACGGTTTTTTTGTTGTTATGTCCGTGCTGCTCTCTTTGGAACAGCCCCTAAGGCGCCGCAGGCTCTACTCTGCGGCAGACGGGAGTGAGGATGGCACGGTGCCGAAAACGGCGCCAGTGTCCGGGCGACCTTTGTGGGACCAAAAGTAGGGTTTTTGCGACAGAACGACCAGTATTTACGCCAGCAGGGCTGGAAGCTCCTTGTTCAGCGCCAGTTTCTCCATCACCGCCGTGCCTGTCAGGGCATAGCCCAACAGGTTGCCTTGAGCGTCGCGGCACAGCGCCTTGATATCCGCCCCCTGCCCTTCGATGCTCCACACGCCCTCGCGGCCTCGCGGCGGCGGCGACACCACCAAGGGGCACACCGGGGTCTTCACGGTAATCGGCATGGGGCCGTAGCTGACGGCAGTCGGGTTGCCGGCCAGGGTTTGGGCCAGGGCCCGGGCGCAGCTCATCAGCGGCATGACATACAGTAGGTTCAAGCCGTCGACCTCGGCGCAGTCGCCCAGGGCGTAGATATTGGCGTGAGAGGTTTTCAAGTGACGGTCGACCACGACGCCGCGATTGACCACCAGGCCGGCCGCGGCTGCCAGGTCGATACGGGGACGCAGGCCGATGGCCGAGACCACCAGGTCGCAGGCGATCACCTGGCCGTCGGACAGATGCGCCTCCAGACCGTCGGCGACCTTCTGCAAGCGGTTGAGCACAGGACCCAAGTGGAAGCGTGCACCGAGGCTTTCCAGCCCGGCCTGGACCGCTGCCGCGGCGGCCGGGTGCAACAGCGTCGGCATGACTTGCTCGCACGGCGCCACCAGTTGTACTTCGTAGCCACCCAGGCTCAGGTCGTTGGCGAACTCGCAGCCAATCAGGCCGGCACCCAGCAGCAACACCCGGCGCTTGCCGGCCGCCGCGGCCCTGAAGCGTGCGTAGTCTTCCAGGTCGTTGATGGGGAAGATCAGGTCCGCCCCGTCGCCCTGTACCGGCACGCGCACGGTTTCGGCGCCCCAGGCCAGGATCAGGTCGCGGTAGTTCACCGCCTCTTCGCCGATCCACAGCCGTTTATGACCCGGATCGATGCCGCTGATGCGGGTATGGGTGCGCACTTCGGCCTTGAGTTGCTCGGCCATGGCCCCCGGCTCGGCCATGCTCAGGCCGTCGGCGTCTTTGTTCTTGCCAAAGCCTGTGGAGAGCATCGGCTTGGAATACGAGCGACCGTCGTCCGCAGTGATCAGCAGCAACGGGGTTTCGCTGTCGAGCTTGCGAAACTCCCGGGCCAGGTTATAACCGGCCAGGCCTGTACCGACGATGACGACAGGTGCGCTCATGTTGCTCTCCATTTGATGAAACGATCAGTTGATTTCGATCATTTCGAAATCCATTTTGCCGACGCCGCAGTCCGGGCACAGCCAGTCTGCCGGTACGTCCTCCCAGCGGGTGCCGGGCGCGATGCCATCGTCAGGCCAGCCGTCAGCTTCGTTGTAGATCAGGCCGCAGACAATACATTGCCACTTCTTCATTCCAATACTTCCTCAAGATGTCAGGCCTTGGCCGGTATTTTCCGGCTCAGGGCCGTTTTGTACTGATCGGTTGCGACAGATGCAAGCACGATCGGCAGGGCAGCCGGCCGGGCCCGTCAAAACCGGCGACCGACATGGTAAGCTCGCGGCCTCATTTGCTGCCATTCAAGACCTCTGTGCCGCATACAAATTCGATATTTCCTACACTCCAATGGCTGCCTCAGCACCTGCTGTCGCCCCGCCCCGATGCGGGTGTACTCGATTGGCTGTTCGACGAAGGCTCCCTGACCCGGCGCCTCACGCGCCTGTCGGACGGCCATTTCAGCGTGACGCCGCTGTTCGAAGGCTGGCAGCCGTTGCGCGCCGACGAATGTGCCGCCCTGGACCTGGCCGAGGGCAGCGAGGGCTGGGTACGCGAAGTGTATCTGCGCGGCCGTGACCAGCCTTGGGTGTTCGCCCGCAGTGTGGCGGCGCGCAGCGCCTTGCAGGGTGACGGCTTGCAGATGGACGAACTGGGCAGCCGCTCCCTGGGCGAATTGCTGTTTTGCGACCAGGCGTTCCAGCGCCGGGCCATCGAGGTTTGCCATTACCCCGAGGCCGGGTTGCCGCAAGACGTCCGCGCCAGCGGGCTGTGGGGCCGCCGTTCACGTTTCGATCGCGGTGCATTGAGCGTCCTGGTGGCGGAAATCTTCCTGCCACGCCTGTGGACCGTCGCCCGCGCCTATTCGGAGAATGCTTGATGTACGTGCAACTGCTCAAATCCTTGAATCGCCTGAATCCACGGGCGTGGGACTTCGTGCAACTGACCCGTATGGACAAGCCCATCGGCATCTACCTGCTGTTGTGGCCGACGCTGTGGGCGTTGTGGATTGCCGGCGAAGGTTCGCCGTCCATCGCCAACGTGGTGATTTTCGTCCTCGGCGTGGTGCTGACCCGCGCTGGCGGCTGTGTGATCAATGACTGGGCCGACCGCAAGGTCGACGGCCACGTCAAACGCACCGAGCAGCGCCCGCTGGTGAGCGGCAAGATCAGTTCGAAAGAAGCGCTGGTGTTCTTCGCCGTGCTGATGAGCGTGAGCTTCCTGCTGGTGCTGTGTACCAATGCACCGACCATCCTGTTGTCCCTCGGCGGTCTGGCGCTGGCGTTCAGCTACCCGTTCATGAAGCGCTATACCTACTACCCGCAAGTGGTGCTGGGCGCGGCGTTCTCCTGGGGCATGCCGATGGCGTTCACTGCCGAAACCGGGCATCTGCCGGCGGCCGCGTGGTTGCTGTACATCGCCAACCTGCTGTGGACGGTGGGCTACGACACCTATTACGCAATGACCGACCGGGACGATGACCTGCGCATCGGCGTGAAATCCACGGCGATCCTGTTTGGCGATGCCGACCGGGTGATCATCCTGACGCTGCAAGGCCTGGCCTTGGGCTGCCTGCTGCTGGCCGGATCGAAATTCCAGCTGGGTGGCTGGTTCCACCTGGGGCTGGTGGCCGCTGCCGCGTGCTTCGCCTGGGAGTTCTGGTACACCCGAGGCAGGGACCGGATGCGTTGCTTCCAGGCGTTCCTGCACAACCACTGGGCCGGGCTGGCGATTTTCGTGGGGATTGTGCTGGATTACGCGTTGCGCTGAGGCCGCTGACCCAGCGGTGAACCGAAAGCCTTTGTGGCGCCGGGGCTTGTAGGAGCTGACGAGCGAAGCGAGGCTGCGATCTTTCCACTGCCAATTGAGTCTGGAGCGAAAGATCAAAAGATCGCAGGCTTCGCCAGCTCCTACAAAGCCCAGCGGAAGCAAGCTCCCTCGCCACAAAAGCGTTCGGGGTGGTCAGTCGGGCTTGGCGACCTTCCAGGCGCCGTCCATTTTACCGTCACCGGTCATGTCCCCCGCCTTCTTGTCCATGACGAAGGTGTACAACGGCTTGCCATCGTAGGCCCACTGCTTCGTACCGTCGTCACGGTTGATCACCGTCCATTCGCCCATGGATTTGTCGTCGCTTTCAGCCTTGAGCGGCGGCCAGTTGGCGGCGCATTTGTCGTTGCACATCGACTTGCCGCCCGAGTCTTTGGCAAACGTATACAGCGTCATGCCTTTGTGATCGGTGAACATGCCGTCTTTTTCCATCGCCGGTTCAGCCGCGAACGCCCAGGTCGGCAGCGCCAGGGCAACCGTGACTGCCAGAACCTTGATGGATTGGGTGAAGTAAGTCATGGAAACCTTCTTTTGTGGTTGTCAGGATTCGGACTGAAAAGCTTAGTCCAGGATCCTCCTTGCTGCAGGACCAGGAAATAACTGTCACACGACTGCAATAATTCCGTTATCTAATGCGGCGCAAGACAGTTAAATGACAAGAGGATTACCCCATGGTTGGCAGGAGCATTCTGATCGTCGACGACGAGGCACCCATCCGCGAGATGATCGCCGTTGCGTTGGAGATGGCCGGCTATGACTGCATGGAAGCAGAAAACTCTCAACAGGCCCATGCCATCATCGTCGACCGCAAGCCCGACCTGATCCTGCTGGACTGGATGCTTCCCGGCACGTCAGGCATCGAACTGGCGCGACGCCTCAAGCGCGACGAGCTGACCGGGGATATCCCGATCATCATGCTCACCGCCAAGGGCGAAGAGGACAACAAGATCCAGGGCCTGGAAGTCGGCGCCGACGACTACATCACCAAGCCGTTTTCCCCACGGGAACTGGTGGCGCGCCTGAAAGCCGTGCTGCGCCGCGCCGGGCCGACCGATGGCGAAGCGCCGATTGAAGTCGGTGGCCTGCTGCTCGACCCGATCAGTCACCGCGTGACCATCGACGGCAAACCCGCCGAGATGGGGCCGACCGAATACCGCCTGCTGCAATTCTTCATGACTCACCAGGAACGTGCCTACACCCGCGGCCAATTGTTGGACCAGGTCTGGGGCGGCAACGTCTACGTCGAGGAACGCACCGTGGACGTGCACATCCGGCGCCTGCGCAAGGCCCTCGGCGATGCTTATGAAAATCTGGTACAAACCGTGCGCGGCACCGGTTATCGTTTTTCGACCAAGGCCTGATCCGAGCCCTTACCGCCCGACAAGCTGACAAGGACGCGCGTCACGTGAATCAAAACTGGCATGGCACCCTGATTCGCCACATGTTGTTGCTGGTGACCGGTTGTTTGCTGATCGGCCTGATCAGCGGTTATTACGGCTGGAGCCTGGCCGCCGGGCTGGGGCTTTACCTGGCCTGGACCCTCAAGCAATTGCTGCGCCTGCACGAATGGCTGCGCCTGCACCAACCCGACGAAGCCCCGCCCGACGGCTATGGCCTGTGGGGTGAGGTGTTCGACAGCATCTACCACCTGCAACGGCGCGACCAGCGCGTTCGCGGTCGCCTGCAGGCGGTGATCGACCGGGTCCAGGAGTCCACCGCCGCGCTGAAAGACGCGGTGATCATGCTCGACAGCGACGGCAACCTGGAGTGGTGGAACCGCGCCGCCGAGACCCTGCTGGGCCTCAAGACGCCCCAGGACAGCGGCCAGCCAGTGACCAACCTGGTGCGTCATCCGCGCTTCAAGGAATATTTCGAGCAAGCCAACTACGCCGAGCCGCTGGAAATCCCTTCGCCCACCAACGATCGGTTGCGCATCCAGTTGTACATCACCCGCTACGGCAACAACGAGCACTTGATGCTGGTACGCGATGTCACGCGGATCCATCAGCTGGAACAGATGCGCAAGGATTTCATCGCCAACGTTTCCCACGAGCTGCGCACGCCGTTGACGGTGATCTGCGGTTACCTGGAAACCCTGCTCGACAACGTCGAGGAGGTGAACCCGCGCTGGACCCGGGCCTTGCAGCAGATGCACCAGCAAAGCGGGCGCATGCAGACCCTGCTCAACGACTTGTTGCTGCTGGCGAAGCTGGAAGCCACCGACTACCCGTCGGACAACCAGCCAGTGCCCATCGACGACCTGCTGCAAACCATTGCCGAAGATGCGCAGGAACTGTCCGGCCCCAAGCAGCAGACCATTACTCTGGAAGCCGACCCGGCCGTGCAGCTCAAAGGCAGCGAGGCGGAACTGCGCAGTGCGTTTTCCAACCTGGTGTTCAACGCGGTCAAGTACACACCGGAGCAAGGTCGGATCCATGTGCGCTGGTGGGGCGATGAGCAAGGCGCGCACCTGAGCGTGCGCGATTCGGGCATCGGTATCGACAGCAAGCACCTGCCGCGCCTGACCGAACGCTTCTACCGCGTCGACTCCAGCCGCAACTCCAACACGGGAGGCACCGGGCTGGGCCTGGCCATCGTCAAACACGTCCTGCTGCGCCATCGCGCCCGCATGGAAATCAGCAGCGTGCCCGGCCATGGCAGCACCTTTACCTGCCATTTCGCCCCGGCCCAGGTGGTTCGCGCACGCCTCGACCGCCCCGCTGATTGAGCACGCCCCCTAGGCAATCGCCGAGTCAGCCGCTACATTGACTGACTTGCGCCTGCCTTTTCGGGCGCCCATTTCCAATTCCCACGACTATTCGGAACCCGCAAAACCCCATCATGGACCCTTCCCCTGGCTTGTCCCTCGTCACACTCTTCGCCGAATTCGGCATGATTCTTTTCGCTCTGATCCTGGTTTTGCTCAACGGCTTTTTCGTTGCGGCCGAATTCGCCATGGTCAAGCTGCGCTCGACCCGGGTCGAAGCCATTGCCGAGCAGAACGGCTGGCGCGGGCACATCCTGCGCACCGTCCACAGCCAGCTCGACGCTTACCTGTCTGCGTGCCAACTGGGTATCACCCTGGCGTCCCTGGGCCTGGGCTGGGTCGGCGAGCCGGCGTTCGCCCACATCCTCGAGCCGTTGCTGGGCGCGGTCGGCGTACAGTCGCCGGAAGTGATCAAGGGCGTGTCGTTCTTCACCGCATTCTTCATCATTTCGTACCTGCACATCGTGGTCGGTGAACTGGCGCCCAAATCCTGGGCCATTCGCAAACCCGAGCTGCTGTCGCTGTGGACCGCGGTGCCGCTGTACCTGTTCTACTGGGCCATGTACCCGGCGATCTACCTGCTCAACGCCAGTGCCAACGCCATCTTGCGCATCGCCGGCCAAGGCGAGCCCGGCCCGCACCATGAACACCATTACAGCCGCGAAGAGCTGAAACTGATCCTGCACTCCAGCCGTGGCCAGGACCCCAGCGACCAGGGCATGCGCGTGCTGGCCTCGGCCGTGGAGATGGGCGAGCTGGAAGTGGTGGACTGGGCCAACTCCCGGGAAGACCTGGTGACGCTGGAGTTCAACGCGCCGCTCAAGGAAATCCTGGCGATGTTCCGTCGCCACAAGTTCAGCCGTTACCCGGTGTACGACAGCGAGCGCCAGGAGTTCGTCGGCCTGTTGCACATCAAGGACCTGCTGCTGGAACTGGCGGCCCTGGATCACATTCCCGAGTCGTTCAACCTGGCCGAACTGACCCGGCCGCTGGAGCGGGTGTCGCGGCACATGCCGCTGTCGCAGTTGCTGGAGCAGTTCCGCAAGGGCGGCTCGCACTTCGCCTTGGTCGAGGAGGCCGACGGCAACATCATCGGCTACCTGACCATGGAAGACGTGCTGGAAGTGCTGGTGGGCGACATCCAGGACGAACACCGCAAGGCCGAACGCGGCATCCTGGCCTACCAGCCGGGCAAGCTGCTGGTACGCGGCGACACACCGCTGTTCAAGGTCGAGCGCCTGCTGGGGATCGACCTGGACCACATCGAAGCCGAAACCCTGGCCGGCCTGGTCTATGAAACCCTCAAGCGCGTGCCGGAAGAGGAAGAAGTGCTGGAAGTCGAAGGCCTGCGGATCATCATCAAGAAGATGAAAGGGCCGAAGATCATCCTGGCGAAGGTGTTGATGCTCGATTGAGTCGTTGACTGAAGGTCGGCGGTGCTGCCTTCGCGAGCAAGCTCGCTCCCACAGGGGATCGCATTTCGGCCTGGAGCAGCCAGCCTCTGTGGCGAGGGAGCTTGCTCCCGCTGGGTCTGTAGGAGTTGACGAGCGAAGCGAGGCTGCGATCTTTCCACTGCCCGTTGAGTCTGGAGCGAAAGATCAAAAGATCGCAGGCTTCGCCAGCTCCTACAAAGCCGAGCGGGAGCAAGCTCCCTCGCCACAAAAGCCCCTTCGCTTGTGCAGAGGCTACTGCTTGCCCAACGCAAAATTGGGCAAGTCGCCCACCGGTTGATTGAACTGGTAGGGAATCGACACCAGCCCCAACCCGGTATTGCGCTGCACCACGAAATGCAGGTGCGGGCCTGAGCTGTTGCCGGTATTGCCCGACAACGCCAGCGGCGTGCCCACCCCGACCCGCTGCCCTTCCCGTACACTCACCGAGCCCTTCTGCAGGTGCAGGTAGACACCCATGGTGCCGTCATCATGCAGCACTCGCACGAAGTTGCCCGCGGGGTCGTCCCCGCGGCCGGTCTGCTCGTTTTCGGTCTTGATGACCACGCCGCCCCGCGCGGCGATGATCGGCGTGCCCACAGGCATGGCGATGTCCATGGCGTAGCGGTTCTTCGGGCCGTAATGGCTGTATTGGCCGTTGACCCCCTGGCTCAGCCGGAACGGCCCGCCGCGCCAAGGCAACGGGTACCGATAGGCCTCGGCGGCGCCTGCAGGGTCGCCCAGGGAATATTCGAACCTTGGGGTATACACCAGCGGCCTGCCGGGCCGGGTGGCCGTGAGCAGTGCCAGGCGCAGGTTGCTGCGCGCCGGCAGCACCCGACGAATCGGCCGGCTCGGCGCCCCGCTGACGTTGCGCAGCCCGGCGAAACTCAACTCGATCTCCACCGGCGCGTACAAGTCGTTGCGCACGAACACCGCATCCGCGCCGTTCTGTTTCTTGATATCGAGAAACACCTGCCGCTCCAGGCGTTCGACCATGCGGTCGCGGAACACGAACACCTGGGCGCCCTTGCTGGGGCGGTCGCTATAGGACACCACGCCATTGGCATCGGTGGATTTGTAGATCGTCATGGCCACGGCCGAGGTGGAGGCCAGGACAAGACCACAGGCAAACAGCAGGGGCACGAGCATGGGCAAAGGTTCTGTCGAAAATGAAGGCCTGCACAGCAGCCTAGCAGCTGGGATGGACCAGCGTAGTCGACGGATGTTTCAAAATTGGATCAGCGATCGGTGTTGGATCTTATGGCCCCATCGCGAGCAAGCCCGCTCCCACACTCGATCCAGTGAACACTGAAGATCCCCTGTGGGAGCGAGCTTGCTCGCGATAGCGGACTCGAAGGCGCCGCCGAATCAGGCGCCCGGCACGAAGTGTTTCTGCGCCGTGCCGCGGGCGATCAGGCGGGAGATGTAGTCGAGTTTCTGCGGGTCTTTGTCGACGAAGCGGAACGTCAGTTGCAGCCATTCGCTGTCGGGGGTCTGCTCATGGGCGACGATGGCGTGCAGATAGCCGTTGAGACGGGCAGTTTCGGCGTTGTCGCCCTGTTCCATGTCCAGCACTGCGCTTTCGAGCACTTGTGGCAGGGTGTCGGTGCGCTTGACCACCAACAGCGCTTCCTTGAGGCTCAGGGCCTTGATCACGCATTGCTGGGTGCCGCTGGACAAGCGCAACTGGCCTTGGCCACGGTTGGTCGTCGAAGCGGCGGCTACCGGCGCCTTGACCGGTGGGCTGTTGAGCAGTCCACGGGCCGGGGCAGCAGCGGCTGCGGGAGCGACGGCCGGCTTGGCCAACGGATTCGCCGCAGGCGCCGAAGCAACAGCCGCTACCGGCGCCTTATTGCCCGTCAGGGCGTTGAGGGAATCATTACCGAATGCCGAGTTCATCTTGGTCGGGGCACTGTTCATCAGCGTGTCGAGCTTGCCGACCTTGTGCAGGGCCTGCTTGACCTTGGTCAGCAACTGTTCGTTGGTGAACGGCTTGCTGACGTAGCCGGAAACGCCGGCCTGGATCGCCTGGACCACGTTTTCCTTGTCGCCGCGGCTGGTGACCATCACGAACGGCATGCCCTTGAGGGTGTCCTGCTGGCGGCACCAGGTCAGCAGTTCGAGGCCGGACATTTCCGGCATTTCCCAATCGCACAGCACCAGATCGAATGCCTCGCGAGCCAGCAGGGCCTGGGCTTTCTTGCCGTTCACCGCGTCTTCGATACGCACGCCCGGGAAGTAGTTGCGCAGGCACTTCTTCACCAGGTCACGAATGAACGAAGCATCGTCCACGACCAACACACTGACCTTACTCATCCAGATACACCTCTAAAAAATCCCGGCAAGCATACCGCTTTTACTGATGGCATATTGCCAAAAAAACCGTCAGTCACGCCGGGACTTTTCGTTCGCGGGGTGCTGCTTTGGATTAAAAAAAATCCAAAAAAAAGCCCGACCAAAAGGCCGGGCGCTTTTCTTGGCAATCTTACTTATCGTCAGTTTCGCCCGGAACATTAGCGGTTTCGGACGGGGTGCCCTGAACTTCTTCCTTCATCCGCTTGAGCCCCAGATGGCGCACGTCGGTACCGCGCACCAGATAGATGACAAGTTCCGAGATGTTGCGCGCATGATCGCCGATACGCTCCAGGGAACGCAGCACCCAGATAATGCTCAACACCCGGGAAATGGAACGCGGGTCTTCCATCATGTAGGTCGCCAGCTCGCGCAGGGCGGTCTTGTATTCGCGGTCGATGATCTTGTCGTACTGGGCCACCGATAACGCCAGGTCGGCGTCGAAGCGGGCGAAGGCGTCCAGTGCGTCGCGGACCATGTTGCGCACCTGGTCGCCGATGTGGCGAACCTCGACGTAGCCGCGGGGTGCCTCGCCTTCTTCGCACAACTGAATGGCACGACGGGCGATCTTGGTGGCTTCGTCGCCGATCCGCTCAAGATCGATCACCGACTTGGAGATGCTGATGATCAGGCGCAGGTCGGACGCAGCCGGCTGACGACGGGCCAGGATGCGCAGGCACTCCTCGTCGATGTTGCGTTCCATCTGGTTGATCTGGTCATCGATTTCGCGCACCTGCTGGGCCAGGCCGGAGTCGGCCTCGATCAGTGCGGTCACCGCGTCGTTGACCTGCTTTTCCACCAGCCCGCCCATGGCCAGCAAGTGACTGCGCACTTCCTCCAGCTCGGCGTTGAACTGTGCGGAAATGTGGTGAGTAAGGCCTTCCTTCGAAATCATCTTGTTCGCTCCGCGAAAGTTGCAAGCTTCAAGCTGCAAGCTTCAAGCAGTTAAATGTTGATCCTGATAGCGCAGTGCGGCTATGCAGTTGCCTCGACTAGCCGTAACGACCGGTGATGTAGTCTTCGGTCTGTTTCTTCGCCGGATTGGTGAACAGCGTATCGGTATCGCCGAATTCCACCAGTTTGCCCATGTACATGAACGCGGTGTAGTCGGAAACCCGCGCCGCCTGTTGCATGTTGTGGGTCACGATGACGATGGTGAACTTGGACTTGAGCTCGTAGATCAGCTCTTCGACTTTCAGCGTCGAGATCGGGTCGAGGGCCGAGCAGGGTTCGTCGAGCAGCAGCACTTCCGGTTCCACGGCGATGGTGCGGGCGATCACCAGACGTTGCTGCTGGCCACCGGACAGACCGAGGGCCGATTCATGCAGACGGTCCTTGACCTCGTCCCACAGCGCTGCGCCCTTGAGGGCCCATTCCACGGCTTCGTCGAGGATGCGCTTCTTGTTGATACCCTGGATGCGCAAGCCGTAGACCACGTTCTCGTAGATGGTTTTCGGGAACGGGTTCGGCTTCTGGAACACCATGCCGACGCGACGGCGCAGCTCGGCCACGTCTTCGCCCTTGCGGTAGATGTTGTTGCCGTAGAGGTTGATTTCACCTTCGACGCGGCAGCCGTCCACCAGGTCGTTCATGCGGTTGAAGGTGCGCAGCAAGGTTGACTTGCCGCAGCCCGACGGACCGATGAACGCGGTGACGCGCTGTTTCGGGATATTCAGGCTGACGTCATACAGGGCCTGCTTCTCGCCGTAGAACAGGCTCAGGCCGGGCACTTCGATGGCGACGGTTTCCTGCGCCAAATCCAGGCTCTGCTTGTCGCGGCCCAGGGCCGACATGTTGATGCCGTGTGTATGTGCTTCGTGTTGCATGGGAGGCTCCCTGTGCTAACAAATTCGGTTCGGAACGCCTGTGTGGCGGCCCCATGAAATTCCAGTGAACGCCGATCAGTGTGGGAGCGAGCTTGCTCGCGAAGGGGCCCTCGAGGCCGCCAGAAGCTTCGCGAGCAAGCTCGCTCCCACAGACCATCAACTATCCAGTGCCTTGTACTTCTCGCGCAGGTGGTTACGGATCCACACGGCCGACAGGTTGAGCGTAGCGATCACCAGCACCAGCAGCAGCGCCGTGGCATAGACCAGCGGTCGCGCGGCTTCGACGTTCGGGCTCTGGAAACCGACGTCATAGATGTGGAAGCCCAGGTGCATGATCTTCTGGTCCAGGTGCAGGTACGGGTAGTTACCGTCCAGCGGCAGCGACGGGGCCAGTTTCACCACGCCCACCAGCATCAACGGTGCCACTTCACCGGCGGCACGAGCCACGGCGAGGATCATCCCGGTCATCATCGCCGGGCTGGCCATGGGCAGGACGATTTTCCACAGGGTCTCGGCCTTGGTCGCGCCGAGGGCCAGGGAGCCTTCGCGCACGGTACGCGGGATCCGCGCCAGGCCTTCTTCGGTGGCCACGATCACCACCGGCACCGCCAGCAGCGCCAGGGTCAGGGATGCCCAGAGCAGGCCCGGGGTGCCGAAGGTCGGCGCCGGCAAGGCCTCGGGGAAGAACAAGCGGTCGACCGAACCACCTAGCACATAGACGAAGAAGCCCAGGCCGAACACGCCGTAAACAATGGCCGGAACGCCCGCGAGGTTGTTCACCGCGATGCGGATCAGGCGGGTCATCGGGCCCTGGCGGGCGTATTCACGCAGGTAGACCGCCGCCAGCACGCCGAACGGCGTCACGATCATCGCCATGATCAGGGTCATCATCACGGTGCCGAAAATCGCCGGGAAGATACCGCCTTCGGTGTTGGCTTCACGGGGGTCGTCGCTGAGGAATTCCCAGACCTTGCTGAAGTAGAAACCCAGCTTGGTGAACGTGCCCATGCCGTTTGGCTGGTAGGCGTGCACCACTTTGCCGATTTCGATCTCCACTTCCTTGCCGTTGGCATCGCGGGCGGTCAGGCTGTCACGGTTGAACTGCGCGTGCAGGTCGGCCAGGCGCACTTCGATGTCCTTGTAGCGAGCGTTGAGTTCGGCACGCTCGCTTTCCAGGTCGGCCTGGGCCGAAGCGTCGAGCTTGCCGTCCAGCTCCAGCTTGCGACCGTGCAGGCGGATACGCTCCAGACCGGCGTTGATGGCGCCGATGTCGACTTTTTCCAGGGTCTTGAGCTCGGCGGCCAACTGGTTGACCCGCTGTACGCGAGCCTGCAGTTGCGGCCAGGCCGCTTCGCCCTCGGCGATGACCTTGCCGCCTTCCTTGACGTTGACCAGGTAACCGTAGAAGTTGCCCCACTCACGACGCTCGATGGCCATCAGTTCCGGCGGCGTGGTCTGGTTGGTCAGCCAATCGCCGACGATCCAGGTGAAGTCAGTGCCGTTCAGGTCTCGGTTGCCGACCTTGATCAGTTCGCGGGTCATGAACTCGGGGCCTTCGTCCGGCACCGGCAGGCCGGCGCTTTTCAGGCGCTCGCGGGGCACTTCTTCTTTCTGCACCACTTCGCCGACCACCAGGTGCGCAGGCATGCCCGGCACGTTGTAGTTGGCGTGGATCAGGTCCGCCGGCCAGAAGTGGCCCAGGCCGCGCACAGCGATCACCGCCAGCAGGCCAATGGTCATGATGACCGCGATGGACACCGCGCCACCGCTGATCCAGACGCCGGGGGCGCCGCTCTTGAACCATCCTTTCAGGGAGTTCTGTTTCACAGACTTCTACCTTTCTTAAAGCGACGAATATTTCTTGCGCAGACGCTGACGGATCAGCTCGGCGAGGGTGTTCATGACGAAGGTGAACAACAGCAACACCAGGGCCGACAGGAACAGCACGCGGTAATGGCTGCCGCCGACCTCCGACTCGGGCATCTCCACCGCCACGTTGGCCGCCAGGGTGCGCAGGCCTTCGAACAGGTTCATTTCCATGACCGGCGTGTTACCGGTGGCCATCAGCACGATCATGGTCTCGCCCACCGCACGGCCCATGCCGATCATCAGCGCCGAGAAGATGCCCGGGCTGGCGGTGAGGATCACCACGCGGGTCATGGTCTGCCAAGGCGTGGCACCGAGCGCCAGGGAACCCAGGGTCAGGCCGCGCGGCACGCTGAACACGGCGTCTTCGGCGATGGAATAGATGTTCGGGATCACCGCGAAGCCCATCGCCAGGCCAACCACCAGGGCGTTGCGCTGGTCGTAGGTGATGCCCAGGTCATGGGAGATCCACATGCGCATGTCGCCGCCGAAGAACCAGGCTTCCATGTACGGGCTCATGTACAGCGAGAGCCAGCCTACGAACAGGATGACCGGGATCAGCATGGCGCTTTCCCAGCCGTCCGGCACTTTCAAGCGAATGGATTCCGGCAGGCGGCTGAAGGCGAAACCGGCGACCAGGATGCCGATCGGCAGCAACATCAACAGGCTGAAGATACCCGGCAGGTGCCCTTCGACATACGGCGCCAGGAACAGGCCGGCGAAGAAACCGAGGATCACCGTCGGCATCGCCTCCATCAACTCGATCACCGGCTTGACCTTGCGGCGCATGCCCGGGGCCATGAAGTAGGCGGTGTAGATCGCTGCAGCGACCGCCAGCGGCGCGGCCAGCAGCATCGCGTAGAACGCCGCCTTCAGGGTACCGAAGGTCAGCGGCGAGAGGCTCAGCTTGGGTTCGAAGTCGGTGTTGGCGGCGGTCGATTGCCAGACATATTTAGGTTCGTCGTAGTTTTCGTACCAGACCTTGCTCCACAACGCGCTCCACGACACTTCCGGGTGCGGGTTGTCCAGCGTCAACGGTTGCAACTTGCCGCCCTGTTCGACGATCAGGCGGTTGGCCCGTGGCGACATGCCGAACAGGCCCTGGCCGTCAACCACCTGGTCCACCAGCAGGGTGCGGTGGGCGGTGCTGTGGAACACGCCCAGCTTGCCGGCGGCGTCGAGCGCCACGAAACCTTTGCGGCGTTCTTCGGCGCTGATCTCGACGATAGGCGCGCTGCCCATCTGGAAGGTTCGAATCTGTTTGAAGCGCAGCTCACCGTCCGGATCCCGGGCCATGAACCATTGGGCCAGGCCGCCCTTGGAGTCGCCGATGATCAGCGAGATCCCGCCCACCAACTGGGTGGCGGCGGTGACTTGGGCGTCGGCGTTTTCCAGCAGTTTGTAACGGCCGTTGAGGCTCTTGTCCCGCAGGCTGAACACATCGGCCTGGGCACGTCCGTTGACCACATACAGCCACTGCTGGCGCGGGTCGACGAAGATGTTTTTCACCGGCTCGGTCATCTGCGGCAGGTCGATACGCGTCCGCTCGCTGGTGATTTCACCGGTCATCATGTTTTCTTCGCTGGTGAGCGACAGCACTTGCAGCTGGGCGCCGCTGGAGCCGGCCAACAGCAGGGTCGAATCCGTAGCGTTGAGGCTCACATGCTCCAGGGCCGCGCCCTGTTCGTTCAAGGCGATCGGCGTCTCGCCGTAAGGGTATTCGACGGCGGGCGAGATGGTTTTCTTGCCGTCCGGGTAGGTGACCTTATAAGTGTGGCGGAACACCAGGGCCTGGCCGTTGGACAGACCGATCGCCACCAATGGGCTGCCGGGCTGGTCCTCGCCAATGGCGGTCACGCTGGCGCCGGCCGGGATCGGCAGGTCGACGCGGCGCAGTTCGGCGCCACTGCTGACGTCGAAAAACAGCGCCTGGCCCTTGTCGGAAACCCGCATGGCGACCTGGTTCTGTTCTTCGATGGAGATCATCAGCGGTTTGCCGGCGTCTTGCATCCAGGCCGGGGTGATGGAGTCCTTGGCGGTCAGGTCCGCGCCCTGGAACAGGGGCAGCACCACGTAGGCCAGGAAGAAGAAAATCAGCGTAATGGCCGCCAGGACGGCGAGGCCGCCGACCAGCACGTACCAGCGGGTCAGGCGATCCTTGAGCGCGCGGATGCGACGCTTGCGTTGCAACTCAGGCGTATTGAAATCAATGCGCTTGGGAGGGGAAGTCGTAGTCATTGTGGAGTTGGCCAGATCATTCATGCGCACACCCTAGCGATCCTGTATGACAGAAAGATGACAGTGAAGTGACGCAACAAATCCGCCGCCAGCTAGAAGCGGCAGCGGACGGAAAATTCGTGTCTGTGGGAGCGGGCTTGCTCGCGAAGGGGCCAGCCCATTCGACATGGATGCCGACTGATCCACCGCATTCGCGAGCAAGCCCGCCCCCACAGAGAGCCCGGGCGTTGGCCCGGGCTCAGGTATTACTGCTTGGCGACGTTGCCGCCTTCCTGCAGACCCAGGTCAGCCAGTGCCTTGGCGGCGACTTTGGCAGGTACCGGGATGTAGCCGTCCTTGACCACGACTTCCTGGCCTTGCTTGGACAGGACCAGCTTCACGAACTCGGCTTCCAGCGGGGCCAGAGGCTTGTTCGGCGCCTTGTTGACGTAGACGTAGAGGAAACGCGACAGCGGGTACTTGCCGTTCAGGGCGTTTTCTTCGGTGTCCTCGATGAAGTCAGTGCTGCCCTTCTTGGCCAGGGCCACGGTCTTCACGCTGGCGGTCTTGTAGCCGATGCCCGAGTAACCGATGCCGTTCAGCGAAGAGCTGATCGACTGCACGACCGAAGCCGAGCCTGGTTGTTCGTTGACGTTTGGCTTGTAGTCGCCTTTGCACAGGGCTTCTTCCTTGAAGTAGCCGTAGGTGCCGGATACCGAGTTACGACCGAACAACTGCACTGGTTTGTTGGCCAGGTCACCGGTCACACCCAAGTCACCCCAGGTTTTCACATCGGCTTTGGCGCCGCACAGACGAGTGGACGAGAAGATCGCGTCGACCTGTTCCATGGTCAGGTGCTGGATCGGGTTGTCCTTGTGCACGAATACGGCCAGGGCGTCCACGGCAACCGGAATAGCGGTTGGCTTGTAGCCGTACTTCTGTTCGAAGGCCTGCAGTTCGTTGTCCTTCATCTTGCGGCTCATCGGGCCCAGGTTGGCGGTGCCTTCGGTGAGCGCGGGCGGCGCGGTGGAGGAACCGGCGGCCTGAATCTGGATGTTTACGTTCGGGTATTCTTTCTTGTAGTTCTCGGCCCACAAGGTCATCAGGTTGGCCAGGGTATCGGAGCCGACGCTGGAGAGGTTACCCGACACACCAGTGGTCTTGGTGTAGCTCGGGATCGCAGGGTCAACAGCGGCAACCGCATTGGCAGTCGCGACGCCAGCAGCGACAAAAGTCATTGCCGCCATCAAACGCTTCAGTTTCATGCCTTACTCCTAGCAGATAGGTGTGTTAAGTCGGCCAAGTATTGGTAAGCCGTGTGAACACTCTATGGCTGAAATATGACAATTGGATGAAAGGCCAGCATTGAGTTTTACAGGATGATTCATGCCGCCCCAATCGCGAGCAAGCTCGCTCCCACAGGGGATTTGCGCTGAACGCAGCCCTCTGTGGAAGCGAGCTTGCTCGCGATGAAGCCCGTGCAGTCAGCGAAAGATTCGGACCTAGCGCCCCTTCTTCCAGAGATAACCGCCCACCACAATCCCTATCCCGCAAATGATCGCCACGTAATACGCCGGTCCCATCGGGCTCTCTTTCAACAGCAAGGTCACGATCATCGGCGTCAACCCGCCGAAGATCGCGTAGGCCAGGTTGTAGGAGAACGACAGGCCGCTGAAGCGCACCACGGCCGGGAACGCCTTGACCATGACGTAAGGCACCGCGCCGATGGTGCCCACCAGCAGGCCGCTCAGCGCATAGAGCGGGAATAGCCAGTCGGGATGGTCGAACAGGCTGTGATAAAAGGTCCAAGAGGTGATCAGCAGCAACCCGCTACCAAAGACAAATACCCGCCCGGCGCCGAAGCGGTCGGCCAGCACGCCGGAGCCGATGCAACCAAAGCTCAGGAACACGATCGCCAGGCTGTTGGCCTGCAACGCGGTGGTCGGGCTGAAGTGGTAAACGGTCTGCAACACCGTCGGGGTCATCAGGATGATCACAATGATGCCGGCCGACAGCAGCCAGGTCAGCAGCATCGAAATCGCGATGGCGCCGCGATGATCGCGCAGCACGGCCCGCAGCGGTATTTCCTCGGCCAGGGCCTTGCGCAGTTGCAGCTCGGCGAACACCGGGGTTTCGTGGAGCCAGCGGCGCAGGTACACCGAAAACAGACCGAACACACCGCCCAGCAGGAACGGGATCCGCCAGGCGTAATCCGCCACTTCCACCGGCGTATAAAGGCTGTTGATGGCCGTGGCGACCAGCGAACCCAACAGAATCCCCGCCGTCAGGCCGCAGGTCAGGGTGCCGCAGGCATAGCCGATGTGGCGCGCCGGAACGTGTTCGGAAACGAATACCCAGGCCCCCGGCACTTCCCCGCCGATGGCCGCGCCCTGGATCACTCGCATCAGCAACAGCAGGATGGGCGCCCACATGCCGATCTGCGCATAGGTGGGCAACAGGCCCATGATCAGGGTCGGCACAGCCATCATGAAAATGCTCAGGGTGAACATTTTCTTGCGCCCCAGCAGGTCGCCGAAGTGGGCCATGATGATCCCGCCCAGCGGCCGGGCCAGGTAACCGGCGGCAAAAATGCCGAAGGTCTGCATCAGGCGCAGCCACTCAGGCATTTCGGCAGGGAAGAACAATTTGCCGACCACGGTGGCAAAGAACACGAAGATGATGAAATCGTAGAACTCCAGCGCACCGCCCAAAGCTGAGAGCGACAGGGTCTTGTAATCGTTGCGGGTCAGTGGACGCGCTGGTTGTGCGGGCGTCGCCGTGCTCGAAGGCGCAGTGGTCATGGCAAGGGCTTCTCTTATAGTCGATTCTGCAACCCTGGCAATACGGGTTGGGGCCTGGGCAGGTCCGGCACGATAGCAAATTGTTCGAAAAAGCACATAGAGGCGCGTATTTGATAGTCGAAATCAGAACCGAGTGGTCGTCTCGACGTCTATCGCCCGATATACTCGCAACCTTGCAGTACTCTGTAAGGGGTTGCTGTGCGAAAACGTCGTTGGTGGCGTAGTACCAGAACCAGCCGGTTTCGCAGAGTTTCCCTTTGGCACGCCTTTACGAAAAACGTGACGAACGCAGTATGTTCGGGCTGAATCGTTTTTTTCAAAGACGGCTATTCACCTGAAGTACCAGACAGCGTTACGGGTCAGAGGCCCCCCGGCATGATAGAGCTCGAACAAGAAGATCCAATCCCGCAAGGCGACCTGGCCCTGCAAATCACCGCACTCCCTCGCGAGACCAACGGCTTCGGCGATATTTTCGGTGGCTGGCTGGTGTCCCAGATGGACCTGGCCGGCACCGCCATGGCCAGCAAGGTGGCCGGCGGACGCGTGGCCACCGTGGCGATCGATCGCATGGCGTTCCTGGTGCCGGTGGCGGTGGGTGCGCAGCTTTCCTTTTATACCCAGGCGCTGGAAATCGGCCGCAGCTCGATCCAGATGATGGTCGAAGTCTGGAGCGACGACCCGCTGTCCAGTGAATGGCGCAAGGTGACCGAGGCGGTCTTTGTCTTTGTCGCCATCGACGGCAGCGGTCGTACCCGCTCGGTTCCGCCGCGCGCCCGTTAAACACGGCGGCCGTTTTGCGGTCCATTGCAGTCCCTGTTCCCGAGCGAGATTTGCAACATGCCTACGCCCAACGTCGAAGCGGTCAAACTGGATGAACTGAACGCCTGGCGCATCCGTCACGGTCAGGCCGAGCTGCTGGTGGCCCAGCAAGGCGCGCACATCCTCAGTTATCAAGTGGACGGCCAGCCGCCACTGATCTGGCTCAACGACCAGGCCACGTTCAAGGCCGGCAAGAGCATCCGCGCGGGCGTGCCGGTGTGCTGGCCGTGGTTCGGCAACCTGACGCGCAACCCCGACAGCGTACAGGCCATGCGCGTGAGCAACGACCCGGCCACGGCCCACGGCCTGGTGCGGGCGATGGATTGGGAATTGAAGGGCATCGAAACCGAAGGCGAGAGCCTCAAGGTGGAATTCGTGCTGCCCTACCCTGAAAACGGCCTCTCGGGCTGGCCTCATCAGGTAGACCTGACGCTGACTATCGTGATGGACGAGCAACTGCACATCCGCCTCACCAGCCATAACCGTGGCAGCGAAACCGTCAGCCTCAGCCAGGCGCTGCACAGCTACTTCGCCGTGAGCGACGTGCGCAACGTGCGGGTCGAAGGGGTGGATGGCTTGAGCTACATCGAGACCCTGGACGACTGGAATACCCACACCCAGGCCGGCGACCTGACATTTGCCAGCGAGACCGACCGCATCTACCTCGATACCCCGCCGACGCTGAGCATCATCGACCCGCACTGGGAACGACGGATCGAACTGACCAGCAGCGGTTCGCGCTCGGCGGTGATCTGGAACCCCTGGACCGAACGCGCCAAAGCCTTCAGCGACATGGCCGACGATGGCTGGCAGCGCATGTTGTGCATCGAGACGGCGAATGTGATGGACGACGTGGTGACGTTGTTGCCCAAGGCCAGCCATACCCTTGGCGTGAGCATCTGCAGCAAGCCGCTCTAAGCCCCACCAAAAATCCCCTTGTGGGAGCGAGCCTGCTCGCGATAGCGGTCTATCAGTCAATGCAGATGTTGACTGTCAGTCCGCTATCGCGAGCAGGCTCGCTCCCACAGTGGATCTACGCCAAATTTACTGGCACCTACAAATCCGCCTCCTGCACCACCCTCACCTTGTCCGCGTCCAGCGCATACGCCGCGCTCGCCAGGTCGTTGTCGACCTTTTCGATCTTCAGCGTGCCCGTCACCCAGAGCGGCGTGTAGATGTCGTCCAGCTTCAGGCCCTTGGGATAGCGCACCAGCACCAGTTGGTTAGGCGGCGGTGGCGGGACGTGGATGCAGGCGCCTGGGTAGGGCACCAGGAAAAACAGCGTGCTGCGGCCCCTGGCGTCGGTTTCCAGCGGCACCGGGTAACCGCCGATGCGGATGTGCTTGTCGTTCATCGCCGCCACGGTCTTGGTCGAATACATCACCGCCGGCAAGCCCTTGCTTTGCTTCAGGCCGCCTTTTTCAGTGAAGGTGCCGTTGGCTTCCGGGGAGTTGTGGTCGATCTCGGGCATGGCCTCGAGGGCTTTCTGGTCCGACTTGGGCATCAATTCGAGCCAGTCGGTTTCCGGCAGCTCGGCAGCATGGGCCAGGCCACTGCCCAGCAGAAGAAGGGTCAATACTAGACGGCGCATGAAAGGGCTCGGCAATGAATGGAAAGTGAAACGCCGAGCATTCTAGCCCCCTCTGCTCGCCACGCGGAGAGGGCCTTGCTGCATTTGGATCAGTTTCTTTTGATCAGGCCGTAGATCACCAGCAACACGATCGCGCCCACCAGGGCACCGATGAAACCTGCGCCTTGGCCGGCCTGGTAGATGCCCAGGGCCTGGCCGCCGTAAGTGGCCGCCAACGAACCGCCGATACCGAGCAGGATGGTCATGATCCAGCCCATGCTGTCATCGCCCGGTTTCAGGAAGCGCGCCAGCAGGCCAACGATCAAGCCGATAAAGATGGTTCCGATGATTCCCATGGCATTTCCCCTCTCATTGAGTCGCTAAGCCAAAGCCCGGTCAGGCCTTGGCACTTAGCCATGAGAAAGATTAGCCGACGAATGGTTCCACCGCCGTTCCAGATTATTGTTCGGCGATCAGCGCCTCGACCTTGATGATCTGCTGGGCCAGTGTGGCCCGGTCAGCGCAGCGCAGGTTGGCGTGACCGACCTTGCGCCCGACCTTGAACGCCTTGCCATAGTGGTGCAAATGGCAGTCGGCAATCGCCAGGACCTTGTCACTGTCCGGAACCTTGCCGATGAAATTGAGCATCGCGCTTTCACCGACCTTGGCGGTCGACCCCAGTGGCAGCCCGGCCACCGCCCGCAGGTGGTTTTCGAACTGGCTGCACTCGGCGCCTTCGGTGGTCCAGTGCCCGGAGTTGTGTACCCGTGGTGCGATTTCGTTGGCCTTGAGGCCGCCGTCCACTTCGAAGAACTCGAACGCCATCACGCCGACATAGTCCAGTTGCTTGAGCACCCGGCTGGAGTAGTCCTCGGCCAGGGCCTGCAACGGATGATCGGTGCTGGCGACGGACAGCTTGAGGATGCCGTCCTTGTGGGTGTTGTGCACCAGCGGATAGAAGCGGATTTCACCATCGCGGGCGCGCACGGCGATCAGCGAGACTTCCCCGGTGAACGGCACGAAACCTTCCAGCAGGCAGGCCACGCTGCCAAGCTCGGCAAACGTACCGACCACGTCTTCAGGCTTGCGCAGGACTTTCTGGCCCTTGCCGTCGTAACCCAGGGTACGGGTCTTGAGCACGGCGGGCAGGCCGATGGCGGCGACAGCGGCGTCCAGGTCGGCCTGGGACTGAATGTCGGCGAAGGCCGGCGTGGGGATGCCCAGGTCCTTGAACATGTTCTTTTCGAACCAGCGGTCACGGGCGATCCGCAGGGCTTCGGCGCTCGGGTAGACCGGAACGAACTGGGACAGGAAGGCCACGGTTTCGGCCGGGACGCTTTCGAATTCGAAGGTCACCAGATCGACTTCATCGGCCAATTGGCGCAGGTGATCCTGGTCGCCGTAGTCGGCCCGCAGGTGTTCACCCAGCGCCGCGGCACAGGCGTCCGGCGCCGGGTCCAGGAAAGCGAAGTTCATCCCCAGCGGCGTACCTGCCAGGGCCAACATGCGGCCCAACTGGCCGCCACCGATTACACCGATCTTCATTCGTCAACAACCTCAGGCAATGCGTGGGTCTGGATTGTCCAGGACGCTGTCTGTCTGCTCAGCGCGGAATTTTTTCAGCACGGTATGAAACTGTGGATGCTTGGCGCCCAGAATGCTCGCCGACAGCAGGGCCGCGTTGATCGCGCCGGCCTTGCCGATGGCCAGGGTCGCGACCGGGATACCGGCCGGCATCTGCACGATCGACAGCAACGAGTCGACGCCCGAGAGCATCGACGACTGGACCGGCACGCCCAGCACCGGCAGGTGGGTCTTGGCCGCGCACATGCCCGGCAAGTGGGCCGCGCCACCGGCACCGGCGATGATCACCTCGATGCCACGTGCCTCGGCCTCTTCGGCGTACTGGAACAGCAGGTCCGGGGTACGGTGGGCGGAGACCACTTTTACCTCGTAAGGGATGCCGAGCTTTTCCAGCATATCGGCGGTGTGGCTAAGGGTGGACCAATCGGACTTGGAGCCCATGATCACGCCAACCAGTGCACTCATCGTCGTGCCTCTTCTCTCTGGGCGCCCGCAGGCGCGTCAAAAAACAACAAGCCACGCAGGAAACCGGCGTGGCTTGTTGTACGAATTATGGCCGGGCGAACCGACCGAAGGCCGGGCAGTATACCGAAAATGGTGCGTTAAACGCACTTTCGCCGACCATCTGTCATTTGGGGTGAAGTGGCGGTTTTATTGACTCGAAGGTCAGCGAACCAACAACGCAAATCCCTGTGGGAGCGAGCCTGCTCGCGAATGCGGAGTGTCAGTCGTGTAGGTGGCGACTGACCCACCGCTATCGCGAGCAGGCTCGCTCCCACAGGGTCTTCGTCATGCTCAGGGAGCGGCCACACCCTGCGCCGCACCGCCCTCGAGCTTGCGCCACAGCAACCGCACATTGGCCTTGCGCACCAGGGCGCAGCGGTACAGGCGGATCTCCAGGGGCACGTGCCATTGTGTGCCACCGCAGATCACCAGTTCGCCCCGGGCCAGTTCGGCGCGTACGCTCAGGTGCGGCACCCAGGCGATGCCCAGGCCTTCCAGGGCCATGCTTTTCAGGCTGTCGGCCATGGCCGTCTCGTAGATCGTGGTGAACCGCAGCGCCCGCTGGCGCAACAACTGGTTGACCGAACGCCCCAGGAACGCCCCGGCGCTGTAGGCCAGCAGCGGCACGCTGGACTCGCCCTCAAGATCGAACAGCGGGTTGCCATTGCCATCGGCGGCGCATACCGGGAGCATTTCGGTCTGGCCCAGGTGCAGCGACGGGAAGATCTCCGGGTCCATCTGCATGGCCGAATCCGGATCGTAGAAGGCCAGCATCAAATCGCAGCCACCTTCACGCAGGGCGTGGACGGCGTCGCCGACGTTGGTCGCCACCAGCCGAGTGGCGATGTTCATCCCTTCGTTGCGCAGTTGCGCGATCCAGCGTGGGAAGAAGCCCAGCGCCAGGGAGTGGGCGGCGGCCACCTGGATGACTTCGCCCTGCCCGCCTTCCAGGTGATGCAAATGGCGCAGCACTTCGCCCAATTGCTCCACCACCGTGCGCGCCGTCACCAAGAACAACTGCCCCGCCGCCGTCAGCTCGACGGGCGTACGGGAACGGTTGACCAGGGTCAGCCCCAGCGCAGCCTCAAGGCTGCGAATTCGCCGGCTGAATGCCGGTTGCGTCACGAAACGCCGCTCGGCCGCCTGGGAGAAACTGCGGGTCGCGGCCAGGGCACTGAAGTCCTCGAGCCACTTGCTTTCAAGATTCATCACGTCCTCCCCTACACGCACCAAAACAGGTCACACGTTCGCCGCACCGTCGGCGTCACACCGACATTATGCCGAATATGCATAGGCCAGTGTTTAACAGCATTGGCCGTATTTTTTCCCAGAGCCTAGGATCCACAGCGTTCCGGCTCAGACCGGGTCCTTATCGAGATGATTTCCGTCATGTCCTCCGCTGCATCATTCCGCACAGAAAAAGACCTGCTTGGCGTACTCGAAGTACCAGCGCAAGCGTATTACGGCATCCAGACCCTACGAGCGGTAAACAACTTCCGTCTCTCCGGCGTCCCGATCTCGCATTACCCCAAGCTGGTGGTCGGTCTGGCAATGGTCAAACAGGCCGCCGCTGACGCCAACCGCGAACTGGGGCAGCTCAGCGAAGCCAAGCACGCCGCCATCAGCGAAGCCTGTGCACGATTGATCCGCGGCGACTTCCACGAAGAATTCGTGGTGGACATGATCCAGGGCGGCGCCGGCACGTCGACCAACATGAATGCCAACGAAGTCATCGCCAACATCGCGCTGGAGGCCATGGGCCACCAGAAAGGCGAGTACCAGTACCTGCACCCCAACAACGACGTGAACATGGCGCAGTCCACCAACGACGCCTACCCGACCGCGATCCGCCTGGGTCTGCTGCTGGGTCACGACGCGTTGCTGGCCAGCCTCGACAGCCTGATCCAGGCGTTCGCGGCCAAGGGCGAAGAATTCAGCCACGTCCTGAAAATGGGCCGCACCCAGCTGCAGGATGCCGTGCCGATGACCCTCGGCCAGGAATTCCGCGCCTTCGCCACCACCCTGAGCGAAGACCTGGCACGCCTGAAAACCCTGGCGCCTGAACTGCTCACCGAAGTGAACCTGGGCGGCACC
Organism: Pseudomonas sp. NFACC13-1; assembly: GCF_900104425.1. Taxonomy (NCBI): domain Bacteria; kingdom Pseudomonadati; phylum Pseudomonadota; class Gammaproteobacteria; order Pseudomonadales; family Pseudomonadaceae; genus Pseudomonas; species Pseudomonas sp. NFACC13-1. The sequence goes on from NZ_FMXV01000030.1 coordinate 46,498, forward strand.
GCCATCGGCACCGGCATCAACGCCGATCCGCGCTACCAGGCCCTGGCCGTGCAGCGCCTGGCGACCATCAGCGGCCAGCCGCTGGTGCCAGCCGCCGACCTGATCGAAGCCACCTCCGACATGGGCGCCTTCGTGCTGTTCTCCGGCATGCTCAAGCGCACCGCGGTCAAGCTGTCGAAGATCTGTAACGACCTGCGCCTGCTGTCCAGCGGCCCACGCACCGGCATCAACGAAATCAACCTGCCGGCCCGCCAGCCAGGCAGCTCGATCATGCCCGGCAAGGTCAACCCGGTGATCCCGGAAGCGGTCAACCAAGTGGCATTCCAAATCATCGGCAACGACCTGGCCCTGACCATCGCGGCCGAAGGCGGCCAACTGCAACTGAACGTGATGGAGCCGCTGATCGCCTTCAAGATCTTCGACTCGATCCGCCTGCTGCAACGGGCCATGGACATGCTGCGCGAGCACTGCATCGTCGGCATCACCGCCAACGAAGCGCGCTGCCGCGAACTGGTCGAGCACTCGATCGGCCTGGTCACCGCCCTGAACCCGTACATCGGCTATGAAAACGCCACCCGCATCGCCCGTGTTGCCCTGGAAAGTGGCCGCGGCGTGCTGGAACTGGTGCGCGAAGAAGGCTTGCTCGACGACGCCATGCTCGACGACATCCTGCGCCCGGAAAACATGATTGCTCCGCGTCTGGTCCCGCTCAAAGCGTGATCGACACGGCCACCGCTCACCAGGTCGAGGGACTAGACACCTCTCACCTTTTGAGGGCTTGGGGATCTTCCCCAAGCCCTTTTTTTAATTGATAGCAGCCAGGGATGACCGAACCTGTGGGAAGGAACCTGCTCGCGATAAACGACGACACGCTGCCCGTTGTAAACCGTGTCGCCAGCCAACGCGAGCAGGCTCGCCCCCACAAGAACCTGACCGTAAGGCCAGGTGTTCCAAAGGGTCCGTTTCGTCGGACGCACCACAACTGTGCAGACGGGCATCGCACTGATAGGTATAGTGCCGCCCCTCTTCGCATGAGCGGTCGTCCGCAACGAGACCCTTAAACATGCGAAAACCGAACTAATAACAAACCCGCGAAAATGGACCGGGACGAAACTTCGCCTCATCTGTCGGGCCGCGCGCCGACCGGTGTAACGCGATATTTCCAAAGGGCCAGCATTTGCTTAAACAAAAAACAGCGAGGAATACTCATGCTCGAAGTCATCAACGACTTCCTATCAGGGAAAGTGCTGATCGTGCTCATTGTCGGGCTCGGTGGCTACTTCACGATCCGCTCGCGTTTCGTCCAGTTCCGTCACTTCTTCCACATGTTCACGGTGTTCCGTGAAAGCCTGAAAAGCAGCACTGACCAGCTCAGTTCCTTCCAGGCCCTGATGCTCAGCCTGGCCGGCCGTGTCGGCGCGGGCAACATCGCCGGTGTCGGCATCGCCGTGACCCTCGGCGGCCCTGGTGCGGTGTTCTGGATGTGGGTAACCGCCCTGGTCGGTATGTCCAGCAGCTTCTTCGAGTGCTCACTCGGCCAGCTCTACAAGCGCTGCGACTCCGAAGGCCAGTACCGTGGCGGCCCGTCCTATTACATCCAGCACGGCCTGCAGAAACGCTGGTTGGGCATGATCATGGCATTCCTGCTGCTGGTCACCTTCGGCTTCGCCTTCAACGGCCTGCAAGCCCACGCCGTGACCCACTCCCTGAACAACGCTTTCGGCTTTGACACCACCTACACCGGCCTCGGCCTGGCGGTGCTGCTGGGCCTGGTATTCATCGGCGGCATCAAGCGCATCGCCAAGGTTGCCGACCTGCTGGTACCGGTCAAGACCCTGGCGTATATCGCCGTGACCCTCTACGTGATCGTGCTGCAGTTCGAACATGTACCGGGCATGCTGGCGACCATCGTCAAGAGCGCCTTCGGTCTGGACCAGGCGTTCGGCGGCCTGATCGGCAGCGCCATCGTCATGGGCGTCAAGCGTGGCGTGTTCGCCAACGAAGCCGGCCTGGGCAGTGCGCCTAACGTCGCCGCCGTCGCGTCGGTCGAGCACCCGGTCGCCCAGGGCGTGGTCCAGGCATTCAGCGTGTTCCTGGACACCTTCGTGATCTGCACCTGCACCGCGCTGCTGATCCTGCTGTCGGGCTTCTACACCCCGGGTTTCGAAGGCGACGGCATTGCCCTGACCCAGAACTCCCTGGCAGCCGTCGTGGGTGACTGGGGCCGGATATTCATCTCCGTGGCCCTGTCGTTGTTCGTGTTCACCTCGATCCTCTACAACTACTACCTGGGCGAGAACAACCTGCGCTTCATGATCGGTGACAATCGCAAGGTCCTGATGGGCTACCGCGCGCTGGTCCTGGTCCTGATTTTCTGGGGCGCCATCGAAAACCTCGGCACCGTGTTCGCGTTCGCCGACATCACCATGACCCTGCTGGCGTTCGTGAACCTGATCGCGCTGTTCCTGCTGTTCAAGGTCGGCATGCGCATCCTGCGTGACTACGATGACCAGCGTTCGGCCGGCATCAAGGTTCCGGTGTTCGACTCCAGCAAGTTCCCGGACCTGGACCTGGACCGCAAGGCGTGGCCAGCCACCCCGTCGGCACCGGTTGCCAAGCCTGACGCCGCGACTGCTGGCGTGGCCGCAGCGCAACGCTGATCGGCAGGCCGATTGTAAAAAACCGGGCGCATCCCCTGCGCCCGGCGTGACACAGCGTAGGGTCGGCGTCATGCTCGGCCCTATGTTGTGGCAGCGAAGTAAAGCTGCCGTTTTCGTCCTCGGAGAACAACCATGAATTCCTCGACCTACCCTGCCGCCCAGCACGTCATGGTGCTCTACACCGGCGGCACCATCGGCATGCAGGCCAGCGCCCACGGCCTGGCCCCGGCATCCGGCTTCGAAGCGCGGATGTGCGATTACCTGCACAGCCAACCCGAACTCGTCGTGCCGCAATGGCGCTTCCGGGAGATGTCGCCATTGATCGACAGCGCCAACATGACCCCGGCCTATTGGCAGCAACTGCGCGAAGCGGTGGTCGATGCCGTGGACGTGCAGGGCTGCGACAGCGTACTGATTTTGCACGGCACCGACACCCTGGCCTACAGCGCGGCGGCGATGAGCTTCCAACTGCTGGGCCTGCATGCGCGGGTCTGCTTCACCGGCTCGATGCTGCCCGCCGGCGTGGCCGACAGCGACGCCTGGGAAAACCTCAGCGGCGCCCTGGTCGCCCTCGGCCAGGGCCTGGCGCCGGGCGTGCACTTGTACTTCCACGGTGAGCTGCTGGCACCGACCCGTTGCGCGAAGGTGCGCAGCTTCGGTCGCCACCCGTTCAAGCGCCTGGAACGCCAGGGCGGCGGCACCCCGGCGCCGACCCTGCCAGCGCAGTTGAACTACAACCAGCCCAGGCGACTGGCGAACATCGCGGCGCTGCCGCTGTTTCCCGGCATCAGTGCGCAGATCCTCGATGGCTTGCTGGGCAGCGGTATCCAAGGTCTGGTGCTGGAATGCTACGGCAGCGGCACCGGGCCGAGCGACAACCCGGCCTTCCTCGCCAGCCTCGAGCGGGCGCGGGACAGCGGCGTGGTGGTCGTGGCGGTGACCCAATGCCACGAAGGTGGCGTCGAGCTGGACGTGTATGAAGCCGGTAGCCGCTTGCGCGGTGTCGGCGTGCTGTCCGGCGGCGGCATGACCCGCGAGGCCGCGCTCGGCAAGTTGCAGGCATTGATCGGCGCTGGCCTGCCGGTGGAAGAGGTTCGGCGGCTGGTAGAGCTGGATCTGTGCGGCGAGCTTATCTGATACCCGGCAATCCCTGTGGGAGCGAGCTTGCTCGCGATCGCGGGCTGACAGTCAACTTCAGCGGCGACTGACACACCGCCATCGCGAGCAAGCTCGCTCCCACATTGGGTGTTGTGTCGAGCTTCCGATTTTCATCCGGCATATAACTTGCTCCGTTTCCAGCTTCCCCAGGCTGGAAACGGACATGCTTCATTCCCACCTCACCACCCTCAACGCCGTCTCGCTGGTACTGAGCACCTTCAAAAGCGAAGGCTTGCCCAGCGATGCCTTGTTGGCCGGCAGCGGCATCAGCGCGGCGGACCTGAGCCGGGCCGATACGCGCATCACCACCAACCAGGAGATGCAGGTCTGCGCCAATGCCGTGGCCCTCAAGCGCGACATCGGCCTGGAATTGGGCCTGCGCATGCACGTTTCGTCCTACGGCATGCTCGGCTATGCCCTGCTCACCAGTGCCACCTTAGGTGACGCTTTGCGCCTGGCACTGCGCTACCCGGCGCTGTTGGGAACACTCTTCGAGCTGAATCTGGACGACGATGGCGAGCACATCTGGTTCAGCGCCAACGATTATCGGGAGAGCCCGGCCCTGGCGGTGTTCAACGCCGAGTTCTGCATGGTTTCGCTAAAGGTGATCTGCAACGACCTCCTCGGCCATGCATTGCCGTTGCACGCCGCGCGCTTCGAACACCCGGCGCCCGACTACCAGGCGCGCTACACCGCACTCTTCGACTGCCCGGTGCGCTTCGACAGCACCGATAACGCTTTCGCCTTCGACCGTCACTGGCTCGACCAACCCTTGCCCCTGGCCGACCCCATCACCCATCACGCCATGGCCGAACGCTGTCGCCGGCAGAACACCGAATTCACCGGACGCCAAGCCTGGCTGGGACGGATCCGCCAGTTGCTCGACACCCAACTGGACGCCGCCCCCGGCCTGGAGGGCCTGGCCGAACAGATGAACTGCTCGGCGCGCACCTTGCGCCGCCACCTCAAGGACCTGGGCTGCAGCTACCAGGAGCTGCTGGACGAACTGCGCTTCGAGCGGGCCAAGCAGATGCTCTGCGAGGACCAATTGCCGATCTATCGAATCGCCGAACGACTGGGCTTCAGCGAAACCGCCAGCTTCCGCCATGCCTTCGTGCGCTGGAGCGGCGTGGCGCCCAGCCAGTTCAGGGCCTGAATCACCGCTACACCTTGAGGCCGGGGGGGTGTCTGGGCTGCCGCCATCGCGAGCAAGCTCGCTCCCACTGAGGATTGCCACTGTTCACAAATGTTGCGAGCAGCCCCACCCCTGTGGGAGCGAGCTTGCTCGCGATGACGACCCAGTCAGCGCCGCAAAAACGCCTGATGCAACGCCTCCACCGTCTGGAAGTGATACGCCGGGCGCTCGGTGCTCAGTTCTGCGTGGCTGCCAAACCCATACCCGACCGCTGCCGCATCCAGGCCATTGCTGTGGGCGCCGATCAGGTCGTGTTTGCGGTCGCCGATCATCAGGGTGCTGGCCGGATCGAGGCCTTCTTCGGCCAGCAGGTGGGCGATCAGCTCGACCTTGTTGGTACGGGTGCCGTCCAGTTCGCTGCCGTAGATCACCTTGAAATGCCGGGCGAAGTCGAAGTGGCGGGCGATTTCCCGGGCGAAGAGCCAGGGTTTGGACGTGGCGATGTACAACTGGCGCCCTTGGCCGCCCAAGGTTTCCAGCAGCGGCATCACACCGTCGAAGACACGGTTCTCATAAAGGCCGGTGACCTTGAAGCGCTCACGATAGAAATTCACCGCCTCCCAGGCCTTCGCTTCGTCGAAGTCATAGAACTGCATGAAGGCCTGCAACAGCGGCGGGCCGATGAAGTGCTCGAGGCGGGTGAGGTCGGGCTCGTCGATGCCCAATTTGCTCAGGGCGAACTGGATCGAACGGGTGATGCCCTCGCGCGGGTCGGTGAGGGTGCCGTCGAGGTCGAAGAGTACGGTTTGGTAATGCATGAAATTTCCTGGGCAATGGCGGGACGATTCAGGCCTGGTCGTAGCCTTCGGCCAGATGCAGGTCCTTGAGCTTCACGTAGTTCGCCGCGCTGTAGGTGAAAAACGCGCGCTCCTTGTCTGTCAGCGGCCGGACCTGTTTCACCGGGCTGCCCACGTACAAAAAGCCGCTTTCCAGGCGCTTGCCCGGCGGTACCAGGCTGCCGGCACCGATGATCACGTCGTCTTCGACCACCGCGCCATCCATCACGATGCTGCCCATGCCGATCAGCACACGGCTGCCCACCGAGCAACCATGGAGCATGACCTTGTGGGCGATGGTCACGTCGTCGCCGACCAGCAACGGGAAGCCATCCGGGTTGAAGGGCCCGGCGTGGGTGATGTGCAACACACAACCATCCTGGACACTGGTACGCGCACCGATACGGATGCGGTGCATGTCGCCGCGAATGACCGTCAGCGGCCAGACGGAGCTGTCTTCGCCGATTTCGACGTCGCCGATCACCACCGCGGTGCTGTCGACAAAAGCGCCACGGGCTAGCCGCGGGCTGTGGTTCTGGTACGTGCGAAGGGTCACGATAGGCTCTCTCTTGTCCGGTGATAGGCGCTGCTAGCTGCGGTGAGCGCCGATTGTAATTAAGATGGGCCGATGTTTCTTCCAGCCAAGGTGTCGACCGTGAGCGTGAACAACCCTCTTTTGCAGCCCTATGACCTGCCGCCATTCTCGGCGATCCGTGCCGAACACGTGCAACCGGCCATCGAGCAGATCCTGGCTGATAACCGTGCGGCCATTGCCGAAATCCTCAAGACCCAAGTCCAGCAGCCTACCTGGGCCGGCCTGGTTTTGGCGATGGACGAGCTCAATGATCGCCTGGGCGCCGCCTGGAGCCCGGTCAGTCATTTGAACGCCGTGCGCAACAGCCCGGAACTGCGCGAAGCCTACGAGGCCTGCCTGCCGGCGCTGAGTGCCTACTCCACCGAACTGGGCCAGAACCGCGAACTGTTCCAGGCCTTCGAAGCCCTGGCGAACAGCCCGGAAGCCGCCGGTTTCGACGTGGCGCAGAAAACCATTCTGGAACATTCCCTGCGTGATTTCCGCCTGTCGGGCATCGACCTGCCGCCCGAGCAGCAGAAGCGCTACGCCGAGGTGCAGAGCAAACTGTCCGAGCTGGGCAGCCGCTTCTCCAATCAACTGCTGGACGCGACCCAGGCCTGGACCAAGCACGTCACCGACGAAGCCGCCCTCGCCGGCCTGACCGACTCGGCCAAGGCGCAAATGGCCGCCGCTGCCCAGGCCAAGGAGCTGGACGGCTGGCTGATCAACCTGGAATTCCCCAGCTATTACGCGGTGATGACCTACGCCGAAGACCGCGCCCTGCGCGAAGAGGTCTACGCCGCCTACTGCACCCGCGCCTCGGACCAAGGCCCGAATGCCGGCCAGAACGACAACGGCCCGGTGATGGAACAGATCCTCGACCTGCGCCAGGAACTGGCCCAATTGCTCGGTTTCGCCAACTTCGCCGAGTTGAGCCTGGCGACCAAGATGGCCGAATCCAGCGACCAGGTCCTCAGTTTCCTGCGTGACCTGGCCAAGCGCAGCAAGCCGTTCGCGGCCCAGGACCTGGAACAGCTCAAGGCCTATGCCGCCGAACAGGGCTGCCCCGACCTGCAAAGCTGGGACAGCGGTTTCTACGGTGAAAAACTGCGCCAGCAGCGGTACAGCGTGGCCCAGGAAGCCCTGCGCGCCTACTTCCCGATCGACAAGGTCCTGAGCGGCCTGTTCGCCATCGTCCAGCGTCTCTACGGCATCGAGATCGCCGAACTGAAAGGCTTCGACAGCTGGCACCCGGACGTGCGCCTGTTCGAAATCAAGGAAAACGGCCAGCATGTCGGCCGCTTCTTCTTCGACCTCTATGCCCGCGCCAACAAGCGTGGCGGCGCCTGGATGGACGGCGCCCGCGACCGTCGTCGCACCTTCGAAGGCGTCCTGCAAAGCCCGGTGGCCAACCTGGTGTGCAACTTCACCCCGGCCGATAGCGGCAAGCCGGCGCTGCTGACCCACGATGAAGTCACCACCCTGTTCCACGAGTTCGGCCATGGCCTGCATCACCTGCTGACCCGCGTCGAACACGCTGGGGTATCCGGCATCAACGGCGTGGCCTGGGATGCGGTGGAGCTGCCGAGCCAGTTCATGGAGAACTGGTGCTGGGAACCCGAAGGCCTGGCGCTGATTTCCGGCCATTACGAAACCGGCGAACCGCTGCCCCAGGACCTGCTGGAAAAAATGCTCGCGGCGAAAAACTTCCAGTCCGGCCTGATGATGGTCCGTCAGTTGGAGTTCTCGCTGTTCGACTTCGAGCTGCATGCCACCCATGGCGATGGCCGCAGCGTGCTGCAAGTGCTCGAAGGCGTACGCGACGAGGTGTCGGTCATGCGTCCGCCGGCCTACAACCGCTTCCCCAACAGCTTCGCCCACATCTTCGCCGGCGGTTATGCGGCGGGCTACTACAGCTACAAGTGGGCGGAAGTGCTGTCGGCCGATGCGTTCTCCAAGTTCGAAGAGGACGGCGTGCTCAACGCCGCCACCGGACGTGCCTTCCGCGAGGCGATCCTGGCCCGTGGCGGCTCCCAGGAACCGATGGTGCTGTTCGTCGACTTCCGTGGCCGTGAGCCATCGATTGACGCACTCTTGCGCCATAGCGGCCTGACCGAGGACGCGGCAGCATGAGCGAGGGGCCTGTGATTACCAAACGACGCTTCATCGCCGGGGCGGTCTGCCCGGCGTGCAGTGAGCCGGACAAGTTGATGATGTGGAACGAAGACGGCGTGCCGCACCGCGAATGCGTGGCCTGCGGCTATTCCGACACCCTCAACGAGCAAGGCCTGTCGGTGCCCAAGGAATTGGGCACCCGTGTGAACACCCCGGCGCCCAAGGTGCCGGATGCCAAGGTCCAGGCGGTGCAGTTTTTCCCCAACCCCAAGTTGAAGAAAAAGACCGACTGACATCTGCGGCATCACCTTCCGGGCCGCCCGGCCCGGAAGCGATACATATTTACCGCCGCCCCCGGGCCCTTCCTTTACAGACTGTCCAGCCAGTACAGACTGACAGGAAGGTTCCCATGCTCGACGCTGACAATCCGCTGTTGCAGGCCTATGACCTGCCCCCGTTTGCCCACATCCAGGCCCGGCATTTCTCCCCGGCCCTGGACCGGATCCTGGTGGAAAGTCGCGCTCAAGTGGCCGACATCATCAAGACTCAGACACCCTTTCCCACCTGGGATGACCTGGTGCTGGCCATGGACGAAATCCATGGGCGCCTGGAGAGTTTCGGCTACCTGCTGCATCTCCTGACCACGACCAGGCCAGGGGCGGCCTGGGCGCAGGCGTCCCTGGAATGCACTGAACGGCTGCATGACTTTCAGGTAGAACTGAAACAACACCCCACACTGTTCACGCTTTACCAGCGCTTGGCAGACAGCCAGATCGCCAAGCATTTCTCCCCGGCTCGCAAACGGGTCCTGAAGAAAATCCTCGGCCAGTTCCACCGGAACAGGTCGCCAGAGCACCTGTCGGCCGACCTGAATCTGTTGAAGTTGCGCATCGACGAGCTCCAGGGGTTATTCCTGGAGAACCTGCACATGGCCAATCAGGCCTGGAGCAAGGCGTTTGACGATGAAGCTCCGCTGAGCGGCCTGCCGTCGCGCTTCAAACAGAAAATGGCCCAGCGGGCACGCGGCGCCGGGCGCCCGGGATGGTTGTTGACGCTCAGCGAGGAATCGTTTGGTGTTGTCACTCAATACGCCGACAACCGCGCCCTACGTCAGCAGATGTACGAGGCCTACAGCACCCGTGCCTCGGATCAGGGCCCCCAGGCGGGCCATTTCGACAACAGCGACATCCTCAGGCAGTTGTTGGAAGACCGTCATCGCTACGCCACCGCCCTGGGCTATTCGGATTTCGCTCAAATGGCGATCGAGCCCGAGCAAGCCGTGTCCACCGAAGAAGTCCTGGCGTTCCTGCGGGTCCAACTCAAACGACAACACGGCGCTTTCGAGCGGGACGCGCGCCAGCTCAAGGCCTTTGCCACGCAACAGGGTTTCAACGAACTCCAGCCGTGGGACTACCCCTACCTGGCGAATCAACTTCGCCAGCAGGCAGCGGGCCTTTCCAAGGAAGCGCTGAGCGTCTGGTTCCCCTTGGAATCCACCTTCGCACAGCTATTGCTGATGGCGACGGAGCTGTTCGGAGTGAGCTTCGCCGAGCGACATGACGTGGCGACCTGGCACCCGGAGGTGCGCCTTTTCGAAGTCAGCGAATGGGGAGCGGTCATCGGCTACCTCTATTTCGATCCGTTTGCGGATGCAAGCCGAGACGGTTACCCCAATACCACCACCCTGCGAAGCCGCCGCATCACCGCCGAGGGCCGCCCCCGACACCCCATTGCGACGCTGCATGCCTGGCTACCGCGCAGCGTAGAGGCGGCCCCGGTCCTGCTCGATCATCTGCAACTGCGCATTCTTTTCCACGAGTTCGGTCATTGCCTGCAGCATGTCCTGACCCGTGCCGAATACCGTGACCTGTCGGGCATCTCTGGCCTGTCCCGCGACACCGCCGAGTTTGCCGGGGTGTTGTTCGAGCAATGGTGCTTTTCCAGGCAATGCCTGGTGCGGGTCTCCAGGCACTATCAAACCGGGGCGACGATGCCTGACAAGGTCGCCGGCCAAGTGTTGGCCTTTGCCACCACCCAGGCCAGTTGGGAAACCGCCGTCCTGTTGCGCAACGCGTTATTCGATATGGAGCTGCACCGCACCCACGGCGATGGGCGGACCGTCCAGCAGGTGTTCGATCAAGCCAGTGCGCAGGTGGGGCATTTGCCGGTGTCCGCGAACGAGCGCTGGCCCAATGGCCTGGATTACCTGGTGACCGGCTATGGCGCGCGGATCTACGCCTATGCCTGGTCGAAGGCACTGGCCGCCAAAGTGTTCCAGCGATTCCAGCGTGACGGGCTGTTCAACCCGGCAACAGGCCGGGCACTGCGCGAAACCGTTTTTGCCCCGGGCGACTTGCGACCGTTGTCCGAATCCATCGCCGCCTTTACCGGCACGCCGCCGATCAATGCTGCGGTAGCGCCACCTGGGGGTCGAGGTGCTGCGCCGGCGCCGTTGAATTGACCCAGCTTTCCAAGGAGCAAAGGGCAAAGACGCTGGTGCTGCAATCGCCGTTCGCCAGCGCCGTGCGGAGTTTGTCGATGTCGGCCTGCATCATGTAGCGCACTCCGTCCTTGAAGTGATGACTGTCACCGAAGCCACCTTCGGTCATTTCGTTCAGGGCATCTTCTTTGCTCCAGCCCTGGACCACCACCCGGTACATGGCGGCCACCAGCCCGGTGCGGTCCGAGCCGTGCTTGCAGTGCATCAGCACCGGCCCCTTGGCTTCGGCCGCCTGGACGGCGCGCAAGGCCCTGAGTATGTCGCTGTCATCGACGTGATTGGTGCGATAGGGCAACTGCACCTGATCGATGCCGGGGGTGGACAGCCAGCGCTTGTCCGACTCCGGCAGGAAGGTGATGACCGTGCCGATCCTGAGCTTCGTCAGCAAGGGCACCGCCCCGCCGTCCGGCAGGGAGCTGCGGTAGAGCGTAGGGGACATCTGGTAGAGGTTGTAGTCCTTTTCCACCGGCTGAGCCCATTCAGCGGGCCTCGTCCCAGGGGAATCGGCGGCTTGGGCAGGCGCTTCGGCCAGCCCGGTGAGCAAGGCCAGGCAGAGCAACGAACGGGAGCAGAACTTGAGCATGCACGGACGACCGAAAATGAAGAAATGCGAGAGGCTCAGTCTCGGCTCGCTGCGGTTAAAAGCCTGTGAGCAGAACGTCAAAGCGTTGTGAACGTCGATCCGGTATTTGGGCTGCTGAATGGCACTGGCCTTAATCGAATACAGCGAATACTGTATGCACATACAGCTTTCGGAGTATTCCCATGCCAGCCCCCCTTCCACCCCGCGGCCGCGGCACCGCGACCAACCCGCACAACCGTTTCGCCCCGCGTCGCTCGGTGGCCGAAGATGACGGCTGGTATCAGGAAGTCCCGCAGACCCAGGGCACCGAAGTGCGCATCGAAACGGCGAAGACCATCATTACCCGCAACACCTCGTCCGATATCCCGTTCGACCGCTCGATCAACCCGTACCGAGGCTGCGAGCACGGCTGCATCTACTGCTATGCACGCCCCAGCCATGCCTATTGGGACCTGTCGCCGGGGCTGGATTTCGAAACGAAGCTGATCGCCAAGACCAATGCCGCCGATGTGCTGGAAGCGCAATTGTCCCGGCGCGGCTATCAATGCGCACCGATCGCGCTGGGGTCCAACACCGATCCCTATCAGCCTATCGAACGCGAACAGCGGATAACCCGCCGGATTCTCGAGGTGCTGCTGCGTTATCGGCATCCGGTGACCATCGTCACCAAGGGTTCGCTGATCCTGCGCGACCTGGACCTGCTGACCGAGCTGGCGCAACAACGCCTGGTGCACGTGATGATCAGCCTCACCACCCTGGACGATGAACTCAAGCGCATTCTCGAACCCCGCGCGGCGGCGCCCAAGGCACGGCTGCGGGCGATCAAGGTCATGCGCGAGGCGGGGATCGCCGTGGGGGTGCTGTGCGCACCGATGATCCCGATGATCAACGACAGCGAGATCGAGAGCCTGCTGGCCGAAGCCCACGCCGCCGGCGCGCAGAATGCCGCCTACGTCATGCTGCGCCTGCCGCTGGAAGTCGCGCCGCTGTTCGAGCAGTGGTTGCAGGCGCATTACCCGCAACGCGCTGCCCACGTACTGAGCCTGGTGCGCCAGAGCCGCAGTGGCGAACTGTATGACAGCCGCTTCGGTGCGCGGATGCGCGGCGAAGGCCCGTTCGCCGACCTGCTGGCCCAACGATTCGCCAAGGCACTCAAGCGCCTGGGACTGGACCGCCGCGACGGCTACAATCTTGACTGCGATGCCTTCTGTCCGCCGGGCCGACAGATGTCGTTGATTTGATTAAAGTTGAACCTGGAACGGCTCCGGACATGATCTGCGCCAGCGTTTCGCCACCCCTGGAATCATTGTCCTAGAGCCTTCGATTTCAGTTTGAGTTAAGTTTCGGCCGCTACCTTGTTCAGCGAGTGACTGACAGGTCGAACACCCGACCTGGACGTATTTTAACCAGCCACTGGCGTCATACCGTCAAAAGAGGATGAATCATGAGTGACAAGGATAAACAGCCGTTGGCTGCGTCGGCTTCAGCCCAACCCGAGGCGGAAACCGCCGATGCAGCGCTGCAGCATATTGTTGACGGCTTTTTGCATTTCCATCACGAGATCTTTCCGCAGCAGGAAGAACTCTTCAAGAAACTCGCCACCGCCCAAGCCCCCCGGGCGATGTTCATCACCTGCGCCGATTCGCGCATCGTGCCCGAGTTGATCACCCATAGTTCCCCCGGCGACCTGTTCGTGACCCGTAACGTCGGCAACGTCGTGCCGCCTTACGGGCAGATGAACGGCGGCGTCTCCACCGCCATCGAATACGCCGTGCTGGCCCTCGGTGTGCAACACATCATTGTCTGTGGCCATTCCGACTGCGGCGCCATGCGTGCCGTGCTCAACCCCGACACCCTGGAAAAAATGCCCACGGTCAAGGCCTGGCTGCGCCACGCCGAAGTGGCCAAGACCATGGTCCATGACAACTGTCCGTGCGGCGACGAAAAACAGACCATGCCCGTCCTCACCGAAGAAAACGTGATCGCGCAGCTGCAGCATTTGCGAACGCATCCCTCGGTAGCGTCGCGCATGGCCAGCGGTCAGTTGTTCATCCATGGCTGGGTGTACAACATCGAGACCAGCGAGATCAAAGCCTTTGATGCGGACCAGGGACGTTTCCTGCCGCTCGATGGCAGCCATCCGATACCGGTGGCGACGCCCAAAGCGCGCTTCTAACCACTCTTAAACTTGTGTGGTTCAAGCCTTGCCGCCATTTGCGCGGTAGGGCTTCGCCATGCCTGAAGAAAACTTCGGGAGAGTTGCCATGCGTGCTGCTCAATTAAAAGCTGTACTGCCACGGGAGCTGCTGGCTTCGGTGGTTGTGTTTCTGGTGGCCCTGCCTTTGTGCATGGGCATCGCCATCGCCTCTGGCCTACCGCCGGCCAAAGGTTTGATTACCGGGATCGTCGGTGGTCTGGTGGTGGGTTTCCTGGCCGGCTCGAAGCTGCAAGTCAGTGGCCCGGCCGCCGGCTTGGCGGTGTTGGTCTTCGAATTGGTGCGCCAGCATGGCGTGGCGATGCTCGGGCCGATCCTGCTGCTGGCCGGTCTGCTGCAATTGTTGGCCGGGCGTTTCCGCCTGGGCTGCTGGTTCCGGGTCACCGCGCCTGCCGTGGTGTACGGCATGCTCGCGGGTATCGGCGTGCTGATCATACTGTCCCAGGTCCATGTGATGCTCGACGCCGCGCCCAAGCCCTCCGGGCTGGATAACCTGGCGGCGTTCCCGGCGGCGGTGGCCCAGGCCTTGCCGTCCTTCGGCTGGCAGGCCGGCCTGCTCGGCCTGTCGACGATTGCGGTGATGTGGTTGTGGGAAAAGTTTCGTCCCCACCGCCTGCGCTTCATTCCTGGCGCCTTGCTGGGTGTCGGCCTGGCGACCGTCGCCAGCCTGCTGCTGGCCTTGCAGGTCAAGCGTGTGGAAGTACCGGAGAACATGGCCGAAGCCATTGATTGGCTGCGCCCGGCGGACCTGCTGAACCTGGCCGACCCGACGCTGCTGATCGCCGCGTTCGCGGTGGCTTTCATCGCCAGCGCCGAAACCCTGCTGTCAGCGGCTGCCGTCGATCGCATGCACAGCGGTGACCGTGCGGACTTCGACCGGGAACTGTCGGCACAAGGTGTCGGCAACATGCTCTGCGGCCTGCTCGGCGCCTTGCCGATGACCGGGGTGATCGTGCGCAGCTCGGCCAACGTCCAGGCCGGGGCCACCACACGGATGTCGACGATTTTCCACGGCCTGTGGTTGCTGCTGTTCGTCTTGTTGCTGTCCAGCGTGCTGCAAAGCATTCCGGTGGCGAGCCTGGCAGGCGTGCTGGTGTACACCGGTTTCAAACTGGTGGACCTCAAGGCGTTTCGCAGCCTGGGCCGTTATGGCCGGATGCCGATGTTCGTTTACGCCGCGACGGCGTTGGCGATCATCTTCACCGACCTGCTGACCGGTGTGCTGATCGGCTTCGGCCTGACCCTGGCGAAACTGGCCTGGAAAGCCTCGCGCCTGAAAATCAGCCTGATCGACCTGCCCCAGGAAGGCGAGATGGAACTGCGACTGGTCGGGGCCGCCACCTTCCTCAAGGTGCCGGCATTGACCCAGGTACTGGGCACCATACCGACCGGCGCGACCGTGCATGTGCCGCTCAATAACCTGAGCTACATCGACCACTCGTGCCTGGAGTTGCTGGAAGAATGGGGCCGGGCGAATGCCAGCAAGGGTTCGAAGCTGCTGATCGAATCCCGTGGGCTCAAGCGCAGGTTGGAGGGGCGGTTGCGCACGACCGTGGGGGTTGGCGCGGCGTCCGCCTGACACCCAAGAAACCCTGTGGGAACGAGCTTGCTCGCGATAGCGGTGTATCAGGCAACTGTGATGTTGCTGATGCAATGCCATCGCGAGCGAGCTCGCTCCCACAGGGGGCTGTTGCTGGACACAATGCTTTATGAACAACCCGGATTCAATGTGGGAGCGAGCTTGCTCGCGATAGCGGTGTGTCAGGCAACTGCGATGTTGCTGATGCAATGCCATCGCGAGCGAGCTCGCTCCCACACAGGGTTTAAGTTGTCCTGATGGATCAAGCCGCCGGCTGATCCAGCTCCAGCCCCACGCCCAGACGACGGGACATGCACGGCCAGCGCTTCCAGGCCGCGCCGGTTTCCGGGCTGCTGAGCTTCTCGCGGTAGGTTTCTACCGACTCCAATGCAAACGTCTCGTCGTTGAGCATCTCATCGAACGCGTGATGGACCACTTCATCGAGTTGGTTGGCAAATGCCTCACCGATCAACTGGTGGGCGATCAGATTGGCGACCGTCATGTCCAAGGGGATCAATGGCTGGCCGAAATGCTTGATGTACAGGTCGTTGACCTCTTCGACGAACCGATGCGCCAGGTAGGCTTCGTCCAGGAGGCTGTCGAGCCCGACATGCCCGGCCATGATGGTCGGCGGCTGGAGGAAGTACTGTTCGGCAATCTTCAGTACCGGTTTGATCTGCGACTCGATACCCGCCTCCCTGGCGACATCATTGGCTGCATCCAGCAGGTCGGGGACTTCATCAATGTAGGCGGCGACAAAACGCGCCAGGACGTCGTTGGCGTTCGCGTCCGGCAATTGAATGGCTCGGTGCAGGTTCGGCAGTTGGGCCGTCAACTGACGGGTCAACTGGCCGGTCTCGGCTTCGTGTTGTTGGGCTTTTTGGATCTGCTCGCGCAATGCGGCGGTGTTCATGACAACTCCAGGAAACAAAGGCAAAGAAATAGGGAAGACATAACTTAGCTGGCCCAAAAACACTCCTAAGACCTATTTTTCATAACCGCCTCATCCTTGCTGCGTCGCAGTTATATCGGTTTGCCATCACTCAGGCTCGCATCCTTCTCCATTCGTGGGCTCTAGCGCAAGCCCCGGCTGTTTCAAACGATTTACGCCATCGCGTTGCGAGGTTGCAGGTGCTGTCTATACTCGGGTTGGAATGGAGTTAGCTGATGACACCCGATTGCATGTGCAGCAAGGCGCGGCGGTTCAAGTTGGTAGTCTGAAGTAGCCGATCCCTTGCCGCAGGCGTTACGCCTACGGGATAACAAGAACGATAAGGGGAACCCGCAATGACGCGACATCCACACGTATGGATGGGCCTCCTGTTGTGGTCGATTTTCAGCCAGGCACAAGCGGCCTGGACTGTGAATATGGCGCCTGGAGCCACACAGATCAGCAACGCAGTGTTCGACCTGCACATGACCATCTTCTGGATCTGTGTGGTCATCGGCATCATCGTCTTCGGTGCCATGTTCTGGTCGATGATGATGCACCGCCGCTCGACCGGCCAGAATGCCGCGCACTTCCACGAAAACACTCGCGTCGAAATCCTCTGGACCATCGTGCCCTTCGTGATCCTGGTGCTGATGGCGATTCCCGCCACCGCCACCCTGATCAAGATGTACGACTCCAGCGAGTCGGACATCGATATCCAGATCACTGGCTATCAGTGGAAATGGCACTACAAGTATCTGGGCCAGGACGTCGAGTTCTTCAGCAACCTGGCCACCCCCGCCGAACAGATCCATAACCAGAGCGCCAAGGGCGAGCATTACCTGCTGGAGGTCGACAAGCCGCTGGTGCTGCCGGTCGATGCCAAGGTGCGCTTTCTGGTGACCTCCGCCGACGTGATCCACTCCTGGTGGGTGCCGGCCTTCGCGGTCAAGCGCGATGCGATCCCCGGGTTCGTCAACGAAGCCTGGACCCGTGTCGACAAGCCCGGCCTGTACCGCGGCCAGTGCGCCGAGCTGTGTGGCAAGGACCACGGTTTCATGCCGATCGTGGTGGAGGTCAAGAGCAAGCCCGACTATGAGAAATGGCTGGGCGAACGCAAGGCCGAAGCCGCGCAGCTTAAAGAGCTGACCAGCAAGGAATGGACGCTCGAAGAACTCAAGGAACGTGGCGACAAGATCTACCACACCACCTGCGTGGCCTGTCACCAGGCCGAAGGCCAGGGCCTGCCGCCGATGTTCCCGGCGCTCAAGGGCTCGAAAATCGCCACCGGGCCCAAGGCCGATCACCTGAGCATTGTCTTCCACGGCAAGCCGGGCACCGCCATGGCCGCGTTCGGCAAACAATTGTCGGAAGTCGATATCGCCGCGGTCGTGACCTATGAACGTAACGCCTGGGGCAACAACAAGGGCGACATGGTTACGCCTAAAGAAGTGCTGGAACTCAAACAGGCGGAAAGCAAATGAGCCGGCCTGACGTGTGTTCCCGTAACCGGTCGGGGCTTGCCGCCCCGCACCGTCCAGCCCACTCGTTCGAAGGAGACAGGACATGAGTGCTGTGATCGATGACCACGGTCATGCCGGTGCCGACCACGCCCACGGCCCCGCCAAGGGCCTGATGCGCTGGGTACTGACCACCAACCACAAGGATATCGGCACGCTGTACTTGTGGTTCGCCTTCTCCATGTTCCTGCTGGGCGGCTCGTTCGCCATGGTGATCCGCGCCGAGCTGTTCCAGCCGGGCCTGCAGATCGTGGAGCCGGCGTTCTTCAACCAGATGACCACCATGCATGGCCTGGTGATGGTCTTCGGCGCGGTGATGCCAGCCTTCGTCGGCCTCGCCAACTGGATGATCCCGCTGATGATCGGCGCGCCGGACATGGCCCTGCCGCGCATGAACAACTTCAGCTTCTGGCTGTTGCCGGCGGCGTTCCTGTTGCTGGTCTCGACGCTGTTCACCCCGGGCGGCGGGCCGAACTTCGGCTGGACCTTCTACGCGCCACTGTCCACCACCTACGCGCCGGAAAGCGTGACGTTCTTCATCTTCGCCATCCACCTGATGGGCATCAGCTCGATCATGGGCGCGATCAACGTGATCGCCACCATCCTCAACCTGCGCGCCCCCGGCATGACCCTGATGAAAATGCCGCTGTTCGTCTGGACCTGGCTGATCACCGCGTTCCTGCTGATCGCGGTGATGCCGGTGCTGGCCGGCTGCGTGACGATGATGCTGATGGACATCCACTTCGGCACCAGCTTCTTCAGTGCCGCCGGTGGCGGTGACCCGGTGCTGTTCCAGCACGTGTTCTGGTTCTTCGGCCACCCCGAGGTGTACATCATGATCCTGCCGGCCTTCGGTGCCGTCAGCTCGATCATCCCGGCGTTCTCGCGCAAGCCCTTGTTCGGCTACACCTCGATGGTCTACGCCACGGCCGCCATCGCGTTCCTGTCGTTCATCGTCTGGGCGCACCACATGTTCGTGGTCGGCATTCCGCTGGTGGGCGAGCTGTTCTTCATGTACGCCACCCTGCTGATCGCCGTGCCCACCGGGGTGAAGGTGTTCAACTGGGCGAGCACCATGTGGCAAGGCTCGCTGACCTTCGAGACGCCGATGCTGTTTGCCGTGGCGTTCGTGATCCTGTTTTCCATCGGCGGTTTCTCCGGGCTGATGCTGGCCATCGCCCCGGCGGACTTCCAGTACCAGGACACCTACTTCGTGGTCGCGCACTTCCACTACGTGCTGGTGCCCGGCGCGATCTTCGGGATCTTCGCCTCGGCCTACTACTGGCTGCCGAAATGGACCGGCCACATGTACGACGAAACCCTCGGCAAGCTGCACTTCTGGCTGTCCTTCATCGGTATGAACATGGCGTTCTTCCCGATGCACTTCGTCGGCCTGGCGGGCATGCCCCGGCGGATTCCCGACTACAACCTGCAGTTCGCCGACTTCAACATGGTCTCGTCCATCGGCGCGTTCATGTTCGGCACCACGCAGATCTTCTTCCTGTTCATCGTGATCAAGACCATCCGCGGCGGCCCACCCGCGCCGGCCAAGCCTTGGGACGGTGCCGAAGGGCTGGAGTGGAGCGTGCCGTCGCCGGCGCCGTATCACACCTTTACCACGCCGCCGGAAGTGAAATGAACACTGCAGCTTTTGTGGGAGCGAGCCTGCTCGCGATAGCGGTAGCACAGGCACACCGCGTCGTCTGCATCGCGAGCAGGCTCGCTCCCACAAGGTTCGGTGCAAGGAGCCGCGTCCATGGCTGATTCGATTTCGATGAAAAAACTGGTCACCCGCCTGTTGCTGGTGGTGGTGGCCATGTTCGTCTTCGGGTTTGCCCTGGTGCCGATCTACGACGTGATGTGCAAGGCGTTCGGCATCAATGGCAAGACCGCCGGGCAATACGAAGGCGAGCAGACCGTCGATGAGTCGCGCCAGGTTCGCGTGCAGTTCCTGTCGACCAATTCGGTGGACATGCCTTGGGACTTCTACCCCAAGGGCGATCAGTTGGTGGTCCAGCCGGGGGCGGTGAACGAAATGGTGTTTGTCGCCCACAACCCCACCGACCGGCCGATGAGTGCCCAGGCGGTACCGAGCATCGCGCCGAGCACCGCGGCGGCGTATTTCCACAAGACCGAATGTTTTTGTTTTACCCAGCAAGTGCTGCAACCCGGCGAACGCATCGAAATGCCCATGCGCTTCATCGTCGACCGGGACATGCCCAAGGAAGTGAAGCACCTGACGCTGTCCTACACGCTGTTCGATATCACCGCTCGTCATCCACCGGTGGCTGTAAACACTGACCGATAGCGTGCCCGATAAGGAGAACAATAAATGGCAACTCACGAACACTATTACGTTCCGGCCCAGAGCAAATGGCCGATCATCGCCACGGTCGGGATGTTCGTCACGGTGTACGGCCTGGCGACCTGGTTCAATGACCTGAAAGCCGCCCGGCCCGAATCCCACGGCCCGCTGATCTTTTTCGTCGGCGGCCTGCTGGTGGCCTACATGCTGTTCGGCTGGTTCGGCGCGGTGATCAAGGAAAGCCGCGCCGGGCTGTACAGCGCCCAGCTCGACCGCTCGTTCCGCTGGGGCATGAGCTGGTTCATCTTTTCCGAGGTGATGTTCTTCATCGCGTTCTTCGGCGCACTGTTCTATGTGCGCACGATTTCCGCGCCAGGTCTGGCCGGCGAAGGTCCCAAGGGCATTTCCCATATGCTCTGGCCGACCTTCGAGTTCGCCTGGCCGTTGCTGCACAACCCCGACCCGAAACTCTTCCCGGCGCCCAAGGAGGTCATCAGCCCCTGGGGCTTGCCGCTGCTCAACACCATCCTGCTGGTCAGCTCCAGCGTCACCGTCACCATCGCCCACCATGCCTTGAAAAAAGGCCATCGCGGCGCGCTGAAACTCTGGCTGGCGATCACCGTGCTGCTGGGTTGCGCCTTCCTGGGCTTCCAGGCCGAGGAATACATCCACGCTTATAAAGAGCTGGGCCTGACCCTGGGCTCCGGCGTCTACGGCGCGACCTTCTTCATGCTCACGGGCTTTCACGGCGCCCACGTCACCATCGGCACGATCATTTTGTTCGTGATGCTGATGCGCATCCTGCGCGGGCACTTCGACAACGAGCACCAGTTCGGCTTCGAGGCGGCGAGCTGGTACTGGCACTTCGTCGATGTGGTGTGGATCGGCTTGTTCATCTTCGTCTACGTGCTCTGAGGCAGACGTTACCAAGGCGGCTCTTTACCAGGGAGCGTGGGACACCAACTGGCCGCTGAAGAAACCCCAGGCGATCAGGCCGACGGTGACGGCGGCCAGGCTGACCCGAATCGCCAGGGCGATGACCAGGCGATTGGAATCGCTGTCGTCCTTGACTAGAAAAAACAGGCCGCTGAACAGGCTGGCAATCGTGGCAATCAGCATCAGGACGATGGCTGCTTTTAGCATCAGGAACACTCCGGGGGGACGCGATGCACGTGAGTATAGCTATCCCGTTCGATGGCTTTCGGACGGCACCATGAAAGGTTTCCGGCCAGGCATCGTGCCGTCTCTGGTGGTGGCCGTGCTGGTGCCGGTGATGGTGTGCCTGGGGTTCTGGCAATTGAGCCGGGGCGAACAGAAACGCGTGCTCATGGACACTTACGCCGAGCGCCGCGTGGCGCCGCCGATGGACAGCACCGAGCTGGCGCACACCACCGACCCGGCCTTTCGAGCGGTCACGCTGCAGGGCCAGTTCGACGCCGAGCACAGCATCCTGCTGGATAACCGCCAACACGACGGCAAGGTCGGCGTCGAGTTGCTGCAACCGTTCCTCGATCACCGGACCGGGCTCTGGCTGCTGGTCAATCGCGGCTGGCTGCCCTGGCCGGACCGGCGCACCCCGCCGGTCTTCGACACGCCGGAACAACCCATCAGCCTCCAGGCCTGGGTCTATGTCGCACCGGGCGCGACGTTCCAGCTCCACGCCGACCCGACGGGCGCGCCCTGGCCGCGACTGGTCACCGCCATCGAGCCGGACAAGCTCTGGGGCGAACTGGGCCGCAGCGGCTTCGCCTATGAAATGCGCCAGCAAAGCGGCCCCGGCGCCTACCGGACCGATTGGCCGGTGGTGGCCATGGGTCCGGAAAAACACCTCGGTTATGCCGTGCAGTGGTTCGCCATGGCGGCGGCCCTGTTCGGCCTTTTTCTTTATCTCGGATGGCACAACGCAGGGAGACACCATGGGAAGCACCATGAATCCAACCAACACGTCTGAGGCGCCCACGGCACACAGCCGTCGCAAGGGCCGCGTGCAATTGCTGCTGATCTTGCTGGGGGTGATCGGCCCGATGATCCTGGCCACCGGCATGTACAAATTCCAGTTCTGGGTGCCCGACAGCCGCAGCTACCACGGCGAACTGATTGGCAACGGCCAGACCCGCGCCGAGATTGGCGTGCAGGCCGATGAACAGCGCTGGCAGATCCTGGTCACGGCGCCACAGGAATGCTCGGTGGATTGCCGGCAACTGGTCTACCTCGCCCGGCAGGTGCAGATCGGCCTCGGCCGCGACGCCTCCCGTGCCAGCCACGCCCTGGCTATCGCACAACCGCTGGACGCTGAATATAACGGGCAATTGCAGCGCGAATACCCGCAACTGCAACGCTACCCACTGGACCTGCCGGCCTATCAGAAAGGCGCCCAGGGCTCCGGCGGCGCCCAACTGTGGATCATCGACCCCCACAGCAACCTGGTGCTGCGCTACGACGCCCGGGTCAAGGGCAAGGACCTGCTCAACGACCTGCGCCACTTGCTGAAACTGTCGAACATCGGATGAGGGCATCGACATGGCCAAACCTGGATTTCGCCTCGCGCTGTTTGCCACGCTGCTGGCACTGATCGTCGTCCTGCTGGGCGCCTACACCCGGCTCACCCACGCCGGCCTGGGTTGCCCGGACTGGCCCGGTTGCTACGGGTTCATCAGCGTGCCCAAGAGCGAAGCCCAATTGGCCCATGCCGAGCTGCACTTTCCCGATGCCCCGGTGGAAGCCCACAAGGGCTGGAACGAGATGGTCCATCGCTACTTCGCCGGGACCCTGGGCTTGATGATCGTCGCGTTGGCGGCACGGTCCTGGATGAACCGCCACCGCCCGGGCCAGCCATTGAAGTTGCCGCTGTTCCTGCTGGCGGTGGTCTTCGCACAAGCGGCATTCGGCATGTGGACCGTGACCCTGAAACTCTGGCCGCAGGTGGTCACCGGGCATTTGCTGGGCGGCTTCGCGACGTTGAGCCTGTTGTTCCTGCTGACCTTGCGATTATCCGGCGTGCTGCCGGCGCTGACCGTGCCCAAGCGCCTGCAACATTGGGCCACCGCCGGGCTGCTGCTGGTGATCGGCCAGATCGCCCTCGGCGGTTGGGTCAGCTCCAACTACGCCGCCGTGGCCTGTATCGACTTCCCTACCTGCCACGGCCAATGGCTGCCACCGGCCGACTTTGCCAACGGCTTCCACCTGACCCAACACATCGGCCCCAACTACTTGGGCGGGCAACTGGACAGCGACGCCCGCACCGCCATCCACCTGACCCATCGCATCGGCGCCTTGCTGGTGACCGTGGTGCTGCTGGGGCTGGCCTGGCAATTGAAGACCGTCGGCATGACCCGCCTGGCCGGGCTGGTGCTGACGGCACTGGCCGCGCAGATCACCCTGGGCATCAGCAACGTGCTGTTCCATCTGCCGCTGCCGGTGGCCGTCGCCCACAACGCCGGGGGCGCCGCGTTGCTGCTGACCCTGGTATTGGTCAACTATCACGCCCGTACCAGCCTGGTCCGGGTCAAGCATCAAGTCCCGCTGCGCTGGCGGTTCAACCCGCATAAACACGGCGCCAGCCCCCTGACAATAAAAGGAGAGATGCCATGGCAACCTTGACCGGTGAACGCCACAGCCAAGCGATCTGGCGCGATTACCTGGAGCTGACCAAGCCCAAAGTGGTGGTGCTGATGCTGATCACCTCGCTGGTGGGCATGTTCCTCGCCACCCGCGCCGGCGTGCCATGGACGGTGCTGGTCTTCGGCAACCTGGGCATCGCCCTGTGTGCCGGCGGCGCGGCGGCGGTCAACCATGTGGTGGACCGGCGCATCGACGCAGTCATGGCCCGCACCCATAAACGGCCACTGGCCGAGGGACGGATCTCCCCCGCCGCCGCACTGACTTTCGCCCTGGCCCTGGCCGTGATCGGCCAAGCCTTGCTGCTGGCCTTCACCAACCCACTGACAGCCTGGCTGACCCTCGCCTCACTACTGGGTTACGCGGTGGTCTATACCGGCTTCCTCAAGCGCGCAACGCCGCAGAACATCGTCATCGGCGGCCTCGCCGGCGCGGCGCCGCCACTGCTGGGCTGGGTGGCGGCCACCGGGCATGTCAGCGCCGAACCACTGCTGCTGGTGCTGATCATCTTCGCCTGGACCCCGCCGCATTTCTGGGCCCTGGCCATCCACCGCAAAGAGGAATACGCCAAGGCCGACATCCCGATGCTGCCGGTGACCCACGGCGAGCACTACACCAAGATCCATATCCTGCTCTACACCCTGGTGCTGCTGGCGGTGAGCCTGATGCCGTTCGTGATCCATATGAGCGGGATGCTCTATCTTGTTTGCGCGCTCGTACTGGGCGCCCGGTTCCTGCAATGGGCCGTGGTGTTGTACCGTGGCAGTCGGCCGCACGCGGCGATCAATACGTTCAAGTACTCTATCTACTACTTGTTCCTGCTGTTCATCGCCCTGCTTGTAGATCATTACTTACTGTTGAGCCTATGACTCGAACCCAGAAAACCGTCTTCATCCTTGTGGCCGTGATCGCGCTGATCCTCGGCCTGACCATCAATAAGGTGCTGTCCGGCAAAGGCCAGGGCGACCCGACCGCGCTGATCGACGCCGGCATCATCCTGCTGCCGCAAAGCCGCACCCTGCCGGACGTGAAAATGACCGACCAGGACGGCCAGCCGGTGGCAGTCGACGGCTTGAAGGATAAATGGAGCCTGCTGTTCTTCGGCTACACCTTCTGCCCGGACATCTGCCCCACCACCCTCGCCCAACTGCGCCAGATCAAAAGCGAGTTGCCGAAAGAGGCTGTGGATAAGTTGCAGATCGTACTGGTCAGCGTCGACCCGAACCGCGACACGCCCAAGCAGTTGAAGCAGTACCTGGGGTACTTTGATCCGCAGTTCAAAGGGCTGACAGCTTCATCGGTTGAAGACCTGCAGAAACTGGCGAATGCGGTGAGCATTCCGTTCATTCCGGCGGATACCAGCAAGCCCAACTACACGGTTGATCACAGCGGCAACCTCGCAGTGATTGGCCCGGACGGCACCCAGCGTGGGTTTATTCGTGCGCCGTTGAATAATCAGAAATTGGTGGCGCAGTTGCCGGAGATGCTGAAGCGCAAATAGCCCTCCCAGGGGCATGCCGCTCAGCTAAGCCATGCCGATTCCTTGTGGTAAGGAAGTCCCTTGTGGCGAGGGGATTTATCCCCGCTGGGCTGCGCAGCAGCCCCCAAAAGGCTGAACACGATCAACATGGCACAACGCGATGGCCGGGTTCAGGGCGAGGGGCCCCCTGCCCCCGCTCCCACACCGGGTGTTGGTGAACACAGCATCTGCAACAGCCCCCGATCCCTGTGGGAGCGAGCTTGCTCGCGATGAAATCGACACGGTTCCAGACCAAAACAAGTCACCCGCATCGCCGGTAAACCCGGCTCCTACAGCCCCCACCTACACACCTCCACCAACCCACGCATCCTTGCGCCTTTGCCTACAACTACGCCAGAATCCGCCCGCTTGTGCGCCTTGTCCCTGGGTTCTATTGTTTTCCTGCCACTGCCCATCAGTGGTCGGGTTTAGTAGCCCGGTTAAGGATACGGTCGCATGAGTCTCATCAGTCGGGCATTGCCCGCACTCGATGGTGGCTGTGCGCATGGCGCCTTCGGGCGCGCCGGGTTTTCCGTTTTCTTACCGGTCTACTAACTTGCGCACAGCTGCCTCCCTTTCGTTTAGTAGCGAGACGGTAGCGGCCTACTAACAAAGGAAACGTGAAAATGTTCAAAGCAACTCCAAATCCCCCAGATGCAGACCCCACCCCGCAATCCGCAAAATCCAAAGCCAAGCAGCAAGACGAAACCACCAAACGCGTGCTCGATCACTACTTGCTACCGAAATCGGATAAATCCCAAGACGATCCCAAACCGGGGCAACTATTCACCGTCGTGAAAGGCCTTGATGACGAATGCTTGCTCGCTAATCTCAGTGAGACGCTGGCTTCGGCTGATGCCATGGTGAGTGATCTGGCGTTTGATCTGGATGGATCGAGGCGTCATGTGGCGCAGGGGATCCAGCAGTTGATTGAGCTGAGCTCGTTGTTGGCGAATCGGGTGTTGGATAATGTGGAGCCGCGGCAGTAGTATTTTTCCCAACGAAAAAAACCGACGTCCTTGCGTCGGTTTTTTGTTCTTGGATGATTGAGTTTTTCTCATGACGATTGAATATCACGATGCCCCTCGAAATTTGAGGCACCCGGAACTTGTGGCAATGCGGCGGCGCATGCTCTATGAGCCTCACATTGCTCCACTGACAGCCTATGTAGAGGGCCTTCGCGCCAAACATCCTGATTGGGAGTTTCAAGACTTTGACCCAATGGATGGTGGAGTCGAGGCGGACATGCTTTTTTTGCTGGAAAAACCCGGCCCCATGACTTCCCCCCAAACGAAACGAAAGGGCTCCGGCTTTATCTCACGCAACAACGATGATTCAACTGCGCAAGCTCTCTTCATCTTCTCCGAACAGGCGAGAATCGACCGCAAGAGAATGGTGCTCTGGAACGTCATACCCGGATGGAACGGCACTATCAAGATAAAAACTGGCGAAAGACGTGCTGGTGTAGAGGAGCTGGCAGGTCTCTTGGTGCTGCTGCCCAAACTCAAAACAATGGTGCTGGTAGGCCGTCAAGCAGCAAAGGCCGCAAAGTTCATGCAGTCAATGAACGTTAAAATATTTACGTCGGGACATCCTTCACCCAAGGTCCGGAATATGAATCGGGAAATGTGGGATCTGATACCAGGAATATGGGAGGAGGCCAGTCGGGTTTGATTCCGTTCAAGAAACGGGATAACAGTCTAAAAAGGTGAACAGATTTATTTTTTATTTTCAGAAAATAAATCTGTCCTCTTTTCTGGAATTACATATCAATCTCGAATTTCAGTACAATTACGATTCAAGCCAGATACTGCTGAAGCGTTTTGATAGTACTCTTGTTCAAAAGAGAAAAATTATTACTTTGACCAAACAATGCATCAAGAGCCATTCTTATAGAATGCTTATTTGACTTGTAGTTTGCCCTTACTTTGTCAAGGTGCGACTTATTGTTCTGATAATTCTCAAAAGACTCTATGAATAATGAAAGCATGTCGGGAAAGAGTTCAAAATCCTGAGTACGTTCGTATTTTTTACACAAGAGTTGACCGAGTATCAGTGTGGCGCTGTAGTATGTATTTGTCTTCTTGCCGCCATCATCAATTCGAATTTTTCGGCAACAATGTATTCCATGATCTAATTCATCACTGCTTTTTCCGGCCATCAATTCACATTTAGCCATTTGAAGCCAGTAATGTGGTATCTTGTTGTACTCGCCATGCAGCTTTCGATAAATTTCACGAATTAATTTAGCTGCACCACTTGAGAAAATTTCATTCAATTTATCAAAGCGAATAAGCGAATTCGCGGCTTCTTGATGGCCATTTTTCAGTAGAAGCGAAACTAGATTAGAAGTATAGTCAACTACAGCTTTAGCGTTCGTTCGCGAGGCGTCTTTTAATATAGTAAACAACCAAGGCTTAGAGTTACAGAGTATGACTTTTCCGCCACCGCCAGACAGACGCTCACTCTCAAAAATGATTTCATATTTGGCAGTAAAACGTGACACATCAAACTCTGGATCTATACTTGTAAGTTGCCCGGAAGTAGCCTTATCAAAAGCGGCTGTCAACAAGCAAATGTTGAATAGCTCTTCGTTAAGATGACGATCAAAGAGCTTAGAACTTTTAATTTGACTTTTGTATTCGCCATAAACCCTATAGGAAAAATCCAGCAAACTCTCTCCAAACTTATAGTTTGGTAGCCCTAAAGTATTGAGGAGACCTGTATAATCTGTGGCTTCTTGGGAAGAGAGATTCGGCGCCAATGTAATAGTATGGAATTTAACATTGCCGCGATCTAACGAGGGACGATATTGTTCGAAATCTGATTTTGAAAAACAAAAGACCAGTCTATTTGTGGGAGATGTTCGGAGTTTTAGTATCTCCTTAAAGTCTTCGCTGGCGATGCTGTTCGAATCAAAAATAAACATCGAATGCTCATTTTTTTCGATTAGAGACTTAAGTTTCGGAGAGTATGCCTCAGTGGATGGTAAGAAATAGGTATTATATTCCGTAAACTCCTTATATATTTCAAGTAAAGCAGTTGTTTTTCCTGCGAATCGACGCCCAATAATAGCAGTATAGGCATTATTGGAAATATTACTGCGATTCCTTCCTATGAGTTCACGTGCGATTGTGATTTCAGGAAGTGAGGCCACTCTCTTGCCTGAATTACTGTGAAATATGGGTCCTCCCTTCGCAATATAATCTATGATAGCGCCTTTTGTTGTGGGATTGACCTCAATCTCAAGGTTTTGCAATCGGGGTTCAGGAGCAATATCTCTCAAGGTTTCATCTAGCCAAGTATAAATCTCGTCATAATTGTCAAACTTTATTATCGTCTTAATACCGTAATCTTGTAATGCCATCTCTGATTCAATATCTATGTCGCCTACCTTTAAGAAAATAGATCGTGAGAACGTATAGTCTTTTGCCAAGTTCTGAAGGTCGACTTCTGCGTCTAGGCTACAACCAATGAAGAGCAAAGAGCCATTCCTAGCAAAATCTCTCAACATGGAAAGAGTTGATGCATTGGTAGAAATACTTTCAGCGTATTCTTTCCAGGTAAAAATGAGTTTGGTGTCTTCGTAAACTAAGTAATCCGAAATATCGCCATGAATTTTGAATAGACACTTTCCGGCGTTCGCCCGCTCCACGGAAACTTGGCGATGCGGTAGTACCTTAATGAGGTCACGTCTATGATTTTCAATAGCATCATCGATATTAAATGTAAATATATGAGGCCAGTCCAAATCTAGTATGCTTTTTTTTGGAGCTGCCAATTTAACCTTGGAAAAAACAGCTTCAAAATAGTTTCGAGTTATTTTTTGTGGGATAAATCCTGGTCGAGCGATTAATCCAAAGCAACTTTTAAGGGATGAAATTCCATTAATTTGCAATTTGTGAGTATCGCTAAGATCATTGTTTGCCTGAGCAAGCTTTTTAATACCGCTAATTAGAGCCTTAGCATCTGGAACTTTTGACTTGAATGCAGGGCAATCCTTGGTAAATCCTGATCCTATAAAAGGGATCAGTTCAGATCGTCTGTAGTAGGATTGCACTAACTCAGCAGCGCGGCGATCCGTATTAGGAATGATTTCCAAATCGTGCATAACTGTCCTTATTTTAATGGCGTCAAAATGCCATCATAGGGGCATAGAGTTATTAAAGCGATGCTGTGCATACATACAGTCAACACATTCTGAAATCGATAGGAAACCGTTATGTCAAGCCGAAGGAAAGGAGGAGAAGTGGGTATGAACAAGGAGTACGAGGACAGATTTATTTTTATATTCCATCTATCCCTCCTTCCCTTCAATCAATCTACTCAAACCGCCGCCGCGTCATAAACAACCCCACCCCTATAGCCACAGCAAAAACCGACAGCAACCCCAGATCAACCCCCAACAAACGATTCTGACCTGCAACAACGCAGCCAACCACACCCGCCGCCGCCAACACCACTCCCAGCCACTTGCGCAGCACGTACGGCTTGAGAAACCGATCGAGCAGAAAGAACAGCACCAAGGCAATGACCAGTTGGGTAATTTCAGACATGTGCGTCTCCAGTCAGGTCTTGATGATCAATGTCGAGAGGGTGCGTTGCGGGCCGATACCACCGTTGACCTGCGCCTCGATGCTGACCAGCACGTCGCCAGCATGGTAGGTGGGCAGGATTTCATTGGCATACATGCGCACACCGGCCCCTACAGGTACACCCACATAAGAGGAGGCCACGGCTGTGGTGGCGGCAGCGAAGGCAGTGGCTGCAAGGTTGGCGATCTTGGTGCGTTGGGCATTGAGGGCATCGCCCTGTTGCCGGGTCAGCGGCTTGGAGATGCCGATCATCATCACGCACGGCAGGTTCTTGGCCTGCATCTTGTCGTATACCTCGACGACCTTGCTGTTGACCTCATAGTGGGCGCTTTTCGCCTCGCCAAAATGCAGCTCGCGCAAGCGTCCACGTTCGCTGTCGGTGAGGGTGATCTGCGAGACGTTGAAGACGATCCCGTGATTGCCCATGTATTGGAAAGTCCCTTCGAACTTCATCGCCCGCATCCTTTTGGGGTAAAGGTGGCGATTCTCTACAACGAGCGAATTGGATTCAAATCATTTTCAGCTTGTTGGATTGGAGAGCGGGGAATGTCGGTCAGTTAAGCAGCCGGGAGTGTCAGAAATTTTGTGTTCGGGCATAACATGAGTCAGAGGTGCATGTATGCCAACCAAAAAGAAACCCCTGCGTGACCTGCCCAAAATCCCCAAAGAGCTGCTTGAGCAGTTTGGTGAGGGGCTGATGACAGCGGAAGCCATCGAGGACGCCTCGGCAGCGTTCAAGAAGGCCCTGATTGAACGAGCCTTGACCGCTGAACTCGGCCATCACTTGGGCTATCCCCCGGGCGCGCAGCGCCCGGAGGATGAAACTAATCAGCGCAATGGCAAGAGTGGAAAAACCGTTTTGACCGGAGATGGTCCGCTGCGGCTGGATATCCCACGCGACCGGGATGGCAGTTTTTC